>JAEMRP010000112.1 GCA_016463265.1 Microbacteriaceae bacterium
CGCGTCGTCCTCAGCCTCATCCGCAGCGTCATCCGCGTCGTCCTCAGCCTCATCCTCAGCGTCATCCGCATCGTCCTCAGCCTCATCCTCAGCGTCGTCATCGTCATCGGTGATGCCGAGGTCAATGAGTTGCTGTTCAATCGCGCTGAGCTGCTGGGTGAGGTTCGAGTCGAGGAGTGCGGCTAATTCGTCCGCCGTCAGCGCTGAAACACCGTCCACCGAATTTCCGGCCGCGTCTGACACTGCGGGATTCAACAGATTGTTGGCCATCGCGTCGGCAATGAGTTCGCGCAGGTCGTCCGAATTCGCGATCCCCAACTGTGCGGCAACCGCCTCTGCCAGATAGTTCGCAATCTCGTCGTTCGTTGCGGCGTTGGCCGAGGTGGTTGCCCACCCGCCAAATCCGATGAGTGTAGCCGCGGTGGCTACCGCCATCGCTTTCGTGAGTTTGTTCATCCGAATGTTCCTTTCGCTGGGCTCCGTGGCGAGCATACTTGGACTCTAAATCCCTTGGGCGCTCGGCAACAGAAACTTTGACAAAAATTGGATATCCCTTGGACGTTTGTTGGACAAAACGGTGCTTTAGACCCCGAAACGAGCGAAATCCCCGCCTTTCGACGGGGATTTCAACTACGAGTGAGGCGACGAATTACGCCTTGGGTGCCGATGTGTCCTTGGGCAGAGCAGCCTTGGCGGCCTTCGCAATTGTCGCGAACGTGGCGGCGTCATTGACGGCCATGTCGGCGAGCATGCGACGGTCAACCTCGATGCCCGCGAGTGCGAGCCCCTGGATGAGTCGGTTGTAGGTGATGCCGTTGAGGCGTGCAGCAGCGTTGATGCGCTGGATCCAGAGGCGGCGGAATTCACCCTTCTTCGCACGACGGTCGCGGTAGGCGTAGTTCAGCGAGTGAACGACCTGTTCCTTGGCCTTGCGATAGAGGCGCGAACGCTGTCCGCGGTACCCCTCGGCGCGCTCGAGTATTGTGCGGCGCTTCTTTGCCGCGTTGACCGCATTTTTTACACGTGCCATGTCAGTTCCTTAAATTCGGTCTCGGGCTACTTGCCGAGAAGCTTCTTGATGACCTTCTGGTCGGCGGGGGCGAGGACTCGGTCCTTGTTGAGGCTGCGCTTGACGCCGCTCGACTTGACCTCGAGGTTGTGGCGCATTCCCGCACCCTGCTTCTTGATCTTGCCGGTACCGGTGATCTTGAAGCGCTTCTTCGTACCCGAGTGGGTCTTCTGCTTCGGCATGTTCTTCTCTTTCGTTATTCCGCTGTTGGCGGTGTCTCGGGAGCGGCGGGTGCCGCTTCCGTTGCCTTGGGCTGTGCCTTGGCGGACTCCGCTTTCGCGTCGGACTTGTTCTTCAGTGGGGCGATCACCATCGTCATGTTGCGGCCATCGACAGTCGGAGAGTGTTCAATAGTTCCGAACTCGGCTACGGCTTCGGCGAACTTGTGAAGGAGTCGCACTCCCGCCTCGGGGCGGGATTGTTCACGTCCGCGAAACTGGATCATGGCCTTGACCTTGTCGCCCCCCTTGAGGAACGTCTGGGCATGCTTCAGTTTGGTTTCGTAATCGTGGGTGTCGATTTTCAGGCGGAACCGAACCTCTTTGAGAACGGTCTGTACCTGGTTTCGACGTGCTTCCTTCGCTTTTTGAGCGGCTTCGTATTTGAACTTCCCGAAGTCCATAACTTTGACGACGGGCGGTTTCGCTTCCGGAGCTACTTCGACAAGATCGAGGTCTGCTTCGCGCGCAATGCGCTGTGCGACCTCGAGCGTGACGACGCCAACCTGTTCGCCGAGGGGCCCGATGAGTCGGACCTCGGGAACGCGGATGCGCTCATTGATTCGCGGATCTGTGATGTGTGTCTCCTTTGGTGCTGCGTGCGACCGGTGAACCGGTGGCGGCGGACAACGCCCCAAGAAAACACAGAAACCCAAACCCCGTGAGGGGACGCACCCTTTCGCTGCCGGAAGCCCGGCGGAGTACAACGACCCGAAAATCATCTTACGATTGACAGGTGGGATTTCTCCACTTCCTTGTTCGGGTTACCCCGAAACCTCCATCAGAATAGCAGGTAACGCGCACGAGCGCATCCCGCCCCGAAAGGCCAGCATGTCTGACTCCTCCAACGCCGACCACGACGCCGCTCTCGACATCGCCGAAGTGCCCGCGGTCGAGGTGTTGCAGGGGGTCGCGGTTCACCTCATGAGCGCCGCCGCCGTCAAGGTCGGACTGGCCGAGGACGTCGAGCCGGATCTCGCCGAAGCGCGAATGCTCATCAACGCTCTTGCCGGTTTCATGACCGCCGCTGCCCCCGAATTGGGCGATCACCACGCGCGACCATTGCGTGACGGGCTGCGCTCGTTGCAACTCGCGTTCCGTGAGGCCTCGGCGATTCCCGACGAACTCGGTGCCGGGCCGGGCGAAAAGTGGACGGGGCCCGTCGTCTAACCACGGATCAGATGGTTGGGGTTGGAAACTACGGTAGCGTCGAATTATGATTGCCAAGGTCGGACAGCGGACGGCTATTGGAGGTTTCATTGGCCTGCTGATTTTCGCTGGCGCAATGACATTACGCACATTTTTGCCAGCCGACGCGAGCGCAGGTTTGCCGGATGCGGCACTCGATTTCTTCACTCTGTCAATCAGCGTGTTCGTCGAGTCATTGCCATTCATCTTTCTTGGGGTGTTGTTGTCCGTGCTCGTGCAGATTTGGCTGCCGGCACGACTTTTCGACCGGATTCTTCCGCGCCGACCGGTTTTCCGTCGCGCGGTGATGTCGTTGATGGGCGTGCTGTTGCCGGTGTGCGAGTGCGGCAATGTGCCGTTGGCTCGCGGGCTTATTCTGCGCGGACTCACCGTGTCTGAATCGATGACGTTTTTGTTGGCCGCACCCATTTTGAACCCGGTGACGATCATCACCACTTATCAGGCGTTCGGCTGGGACAACGGAATTCTGGCTGGACGAATCATCGGCGGATTCGTTATCGCCAATCTGGTGGGCTGGGTTTTTAGCAAGCACCCGCGTCAGCCAGAGCTACTGACTCCGCGCTTCGAGGCGCACTGCCAGTCCCACCACGGCGCATCTGAGTCGGGAGGCAAACTGGGACGAAGTGTCCGTGGGTTCGCCGAGGAAACCAGCGCGATGCTCCCCGCGCTCGTCGTTGGCTCTGCCGTTGCTGGCGCGATCCAGGTCGGCATCTCGCGCGACATCCTGATCGCGCTGGGATCGAACCCGATCTGGTCGGTGCTCGCCTTGATGGGGCTCGCGTTCATCATCGCGATCTGTTCCAACGTCGATGCCTTCTTCATCCTCTCGTTTGGATCGACATTCATGCCGGGCAGCATTGTCGCCTTCCTCACCTTCGGCGCGATGGTCGACCTAAAAATGCTCGTGCTCCTGCGGACCACGTTCACATTCGCCACACTGGTCCGATTGACGGCCGTCGTCGGCTTGTGCTGCATGATTCTTGGATTCGGGGTGAACCTCATTGGCTAGTCGATTCCTTCACCGTTGGCGCGGAGTCCTGCTGAGTCTGATCGGCATCGTCGCCGTTATCTGGCTTGCCTTCACCGACCAACTCGGTCTGTACATCCATCCGCGCTATTTCATCTTCACGGTCATAATGGCGGTCATCGCCGGCGTGTTCGTTCTGCTGGCATTTCTCCTCCCGTCGCAAGCCGGTAGCGGGCAGCACGAACACGAGACGCCCCCTCGCGGCGCGTGGGTGTGGGTGCCCGCCAACATTGTTCTCATCGCCGTGACTGCCG
>JAEMRP010000113.1 GCA_016463265.1 Microbacteriaceae bacterium
CCTCACTGCGAAACGCCTCCTCGGAGGCGTTTCGTCATTTAACGCCCTTCGCCGCAGCGATATATCGCAGGGGGATATCAATCGCCACCAACGTTCCGCCCGATTCGCCGCGCGCCCACTCAATCGTCGCCGACAACTCGTTCTCGACGAGAGTACGAATAATCTGAGTTCCGAGTCCCTGTCCGATTGCCGACGCATCGACGCCAGGACCGTTGTCGCTCACCGACACACGCAAATGGTCCGCGGCACGATCGGCTTGAACAGTCACCGTGCCATCGGTGACATCTTTGAGACCGTGTTCTACCGCGTTCGTGATGAGTTCTGTCAGCACTATGGCAAGCGGTGTTGCAAACTCGCTCGGCAAATCACCAAACTTTCCCCCAATTGTTGGGCGGACAGTCGGCCCACCGGTGTTCGCGACCTCGGCGGCAAGGGGTGAGACCCGGGCGGCCACCTCGTCGAAATCGACTGTTTGTGCCAGGCCCGTCGCGAGAGCGTCGTGAACTACCGCGATTGCCTCAACCCGGCGCATCGCCTGCGACAGGGCGTCCTTGACTTCATTCGAGTTAGTGCGGCGACTCTGAATGCGCAAAAGGGAGGCGACCGTCTGTAAATTGTTTTTCACCCGATGATGAATCTCGCGGATGGTCGCGTTCTTGCTCGACAACTCGCGTTCTTGGCGACGCAGCTCGGTGACGTCGCGCAGCAGCAGAATTGCACCGATTCTCTCGCCGTTCTGGGTCAGCGGGATCCCGCGCACCGCGATGATGGTGGGCCCAGCGAAGAAGTCGGTTTGGCCCGGTACGCGTCCGCTCACCAGCATTGGCAACATCTCGTTGGCCGCGAGTGCTTCCGTGTTTCCGACTTGTCGCGCGACCTCGACGAGCCCCGTCCCCTCCATCGGAGCGGGATATCCCATTCGGTTGAACGATGACAGAGCATTGGGGCTCGCGTAGGTGACCGTGCCGTCCTGGTCGAGTTTGATCAATCCGTCCGATGCGCGCGGCGCACCGAGTTTCGGACTGTCCCGCTGCGAGGGGTCGGGGAAATCCCCTTCGGCAATCATCGAATAGATCTGCTCGGCGGATTCGACAAACTTTTGAGCCTGTCGATTCTCGAGGTTGTCATTAACAAGCGCGTGGCGAGTCAGCACGGCAATCGGCTCGGATCCGCCTCGGCGGCGGATGGGAATCGCGCGAACCAGCGTCGCCGTCTCTTCGAACCAGATTGGCTCGGTCGGTTCGACCATCGTTCCGCGACGCTGGCACTCGTCGACCAACTTGTCCCAGGTGCCGCTGATACGCGTGCCCACGATGTCTCGATAGAACACCGTGCTCGCTGTGCTCGCACGAAAGAGCGCGACGGCTACCCACGATTTATCAGTCGTGCGCACCCACATCGCGATATCGGCCAGGGACAGGTCGGCGACCAGTTGTCCCTCGCGAACGAGGTCCTGCAACCACTCGACATCATCCGGATGCAGCAACGCTTGTTCCGCAACGATTTCAGCGAATGTCAGCATGCTTTACAGGCTACCGCCGCCATCGCGACTTGCTGGGAGTCGGTAATGCCACGCCCGCACGTTGAGCGACCTCGCGCCACAGCATCGGGTTGCTCCGGGCTCGACCTAATGCCTCATCGACCCCTCTCCGACCGTCGGCCGGAATGATACTTCGAACGGTGTGGTCACTAAAACGGTGAATTGCCTCCGCCGCATCGCGACGCTGGCGCGCAAGCGCACTCGCGTTGCTCTAGTTAGTCGAGCGACTGACCGAACGCACCCTTCGCTCCACCGCCTTGTGCGGGGGGCGGTGGGTTTCCGCGGCGAGGGCGAAGTCGCTCTCGAGGGGCGGTTGGTTGGCCGCCGGACTGATCGAGGATGACGGTTTCGCCGTCCTCGTTCGGTGCCGAATACGACAGGCCTTCCGTCGGGATTGGCGCTGGTGCGATGCCGGGTGCCTGAACCTGGGTGACGCCCCCTGCCGGCACAATCTGGACTTCGAGGTTGAAGACGAAGCCGACCGACTCTTCGCGAATCATGCCCATCATCGCCTGGAACATCGTGAATCCCTCGCGCTGGTATTCGATCAGCGGGTCGCGCTGCGCCATCGCTCGAAGACCAATTCCGTCTTTGAGATAATCCATCTCGTAGAGGTGGTCTCTCCAGCGGCGATCGATGACCGACAACACCACTCGGCGCTCGAGTTCACGGATGGCGTTTTCACCGAGTGACTCCTCACGGATTCCGTACTGAACCATCGCATCCGAAATGAGCTCACGCGTGACGTCAGCGGCCGTAACTTTCGCACCGTATTCGGCAAGGACCTCGTGCACCGAAATCGTCACAGGGAAAATCTGACGAACATCCACCCAGAGCTGTTCCAGGTCCCATTCATCCGAGTTACGGGCGTTACCCGTGTGCTGGTTGACAACCTCGGTGACGCTTCGTTCGATGAACGATGTCACTTTGTCCTTGATGGATGCACCCTCGAGAATCTGACGGCGATCACCATAGATGGCTTCACGCTGGCGGTTCAAGACGTCGTCATACTTAAGAACGTTCTTTCGGATTTCGGCGTTGCGGGCCTCGACCTGTGACTGCGCGGATTGAATCGCACGGGACACCAGTTTCGACTCGATGGCCATGTCATCATCACCCGTTCGGCTCATGATGGCCGCAGCTGCGCCCGAGTTGAACAAACGCATGAGGTCATCCTGCAGCGACAAGTAAAAGCGGCTCTCGCCCGGGTCGCCTTGGCGCCCTGAACGACCGCGAAGCTGGTTGTCAATGCGACGAGACTCGTGGCGTTCTGTGCCGAGAACGTACAGTCCACCGGCCGCGACGACCTTCTCGGCTTCGACAGAGACGTCCGCCTTCACCGCGGTGAACACCTCGTCCCATCGCGCTTCGAATTCCTCTGGATTTTCGGTCGGGTTGAGCCCCGCCTGGTGAAGTTTCGTCACCGCGATAAATTCAGCGTTTCCACCGAGCATGATGTCGGTACCGCGACCCGCCATGTTGGTGGCAACCGTCACAGCACCCAAGCGCCCGGCCTCTGCGACAATTGCCGCTTCACGCGCATGGTTCTTCGCGTTGAGCACCTCGTGCTTAATCCCGCGCTTTGCCAGCAGTTTCGACAGGTTTTCGCTCTTCTCGACCGACACGGTTCCTACAAGGACCGGCTGACCCTTCGCGTGACGCTTGGCGATGTCCTCGACAACCTGGCGGTACTTCGCGGCCTCAGAGGCATAAATCAAGTCAGACTTGTCGAGTCGAATCATCGGGCGGTTAGTCGGAATCGCCACGACACCCAGTTTGTAGGTCGACGCAAATTCGGCGGCTTCGGTTTCGGCGGTTCCCGTCATTCCCGAAAGTTTTTCGTAGAGACGGAAATAGTTCTGCAACGTCACCGTCGCCAGCGTCTGGTTTTCGGCCTTGACCTCGACACCCTCTTTAGCCTCGATGGCTTGGTGAACACCTTCGTTGTATCGCCGACCCGACAGGATTCGCCCGGTGTGTTCGTCGACGATGGCAACTTCGCCATTCATGACGACGTAGTCCTTGTCTCGGCGGAACAGCTCTTTCGCCTTGATCGAATTGTTCAGGAATGAAATGAGCGGGGTGTTGGCTGATTCGTACAGATTGTCAATTCCGAGATAATCCTCTACCTTGGAGATTCCGTCCTCCAGAACGCCTATGGTTCGCTTTTTCTCGTCGAATTCATAGT
>JAEMRP010000114.1 GCA_016463265.1 Microbacteriaceae bacterium
AGACTATCGTTTTCACGCGGACAAAACGCAGTGCGTCGAAGGTGACCGATGAGCTCATCGATCGAGGATTTAGCGCCGTCGCCGTTCACGGTGATATGAGCCAAGAGGCGCGCGAGCGGGGAATGGCGGCGTTCAAGGCAGGCAAGAAAGACGTGCTCATCGCGACCGACGTCGCAGCCCGCGGCATCGATGTTGACGACGTGACCCACGTCATCAACTACACCGTGCCTGAGGATGACAAGGCGTACCTGCACCGCGTTGGCCGAACCGGCCGCGCTGGTCGCACTGGAATCGCCGTCACCTTCGTCGACTGGGATGACCTGCACAAATGGGCGCTCATCTCCCGAGCACTAGACCTTCCGCTCGAACCGACCGAGACCTATTCGTCGTCACCCCACCTCTTTTCCGAACTCGACATCCCCGAAGGATCCAAGGGACGCCTCAAGGCTTCGTCCGGTCCGCGAGTCGAAAAGGCAGCGAGCCGCCCCGCGCGCGGCGCCGGAAACTCGGGCGGGAACCCCGGCGGAAACCCGTCCAACCAATCTGGCGGTTCGATGGCGGATAAGCCAGCAGGGGCTCCGCGAGAGCGTAGTCGGCGTCGAACGCACAACTAAAGCGCCTCCTGATAGTTTGGCAACGTGAAAAGAAAAGCCTCTCCCTCCGCGCGCGTCGCAGCGGGCTCGATGATTTTCGACTCGTGGGATATTGCCGTAGCGGTCGTGACGCATATGGTGAACCAGGGAATCACGGATTTTTATATCCTTGATCACCGCTCGAGCGGGGATCCCCGTGACCTTTTTTTGCGCCAGATTCCCGCCGAGGCAAAAATTCGCTGGATTCAAAAAAACAGCCCGCTGTTTAGCCAAGCATCAACAATGACCGCGCTTGCCCACCTCGCTCGAAAAGATGGATTTGACGCCTTCGTCCCTTTCGACGCCGACGAGTTCTTTACAGGTACGTCGCGGCCACTCATCGACGAGGTACGCGATTGGTTAGCAAACACTGACACACGAGCGTTGTCGTGTGTCATGGAACACTTCTACCAATCGTCCGACGTGTCGGACTTCACTCCCAACGACCTGTCGCACGTCCACTATCTGGCTCAACGTGGAGAAAAACCTACGGAGTTTCTCCTCAATCGCCCCACCGGATATAAACGATATGCGTTCTCATCAAAGCCGAAGAAGGTCGTTATGCGCCTGGTGCCAGGCACAGAAGGAGACTTCGATTGGCTTCGTAAAGGAAACCATCGAGTTCTCAACGTGATGACCGGTGATTTTTATCCAGAAACCGAATCGACCGCCGTGAGTGTTCTCCATCTTCCGTGTCGAAGTCGAAGCAGCCTCACGGTCCGTCGAGCGACGGCAATTCGAGCTCAACGCGACGTCGGCACGTCACTGGACACGGGTGACGCCGAGTTTGAGATCCTGGAATCTGTGCGTGAAGCCGAGTGGAATTTGTCGTCCGTGCCGACGGGCATGACCGAGGCTCGGATCACGGTCAGCGGCGTCACTGCTGTTCGGGATGAACGATTGTCGTCGCTAGTGCCAGAAATCATTCGAGGCATTCGCCCTCCAGATTCCAGCCCCGCGGAATGCATCGATGAAACACAACGGATAGCTGACATAGCTTTGGACCTGGCAGATCCATTTGTTCGGGCAATCGCTCCATCAGAGCGGAATTCCAATCCGACTGTCGAGATGCGTTCTGTACGCAACCTTGAAAGAAGACTGCTCAAACTCCAATCAAAATTGGATCAGACGCGACCGAGCCTCGTGCGCATTCTCCTCGACCGGTTTAAGAGCCGCTAACTACGCCCACGCAATTGCGGAACCCGTTCCAGTCGCAGAGATCCGCTCGAACACGTCTGGTGCGGTTGTGTGTTGCCCGGGAAGAACGGGTTTCATCCCGTCCCCGTGATAATCGCTCGACCCGGTGATAATGAGGTCGTAGCGTGCAGCAATCGCGGCGAGCCGCTCGCGCCCAAACGGCGTGTTTTCTTCGTGGTGAACTTCGAGGCCGGCTAGTCCGATGTCGACGAGTGCACCAAATTTTGCGTCAATTGCGGCGTCAGACAAATCAGGGCTCGCAAGCGAGGCACGGTCTGCCGTCCACGGATGTGCAAAAACGGGGACGCCGCCCGCCGCAACCACAACCTCGATCGCCCGTTCGATGGTCGGCGCGTAGTGTCCGACAAAATAACGCTCGTTGTCAGGCGCCAAGATCTCGTCGAATGCCTCACTCACCGTCGCGACGACACCCAACTCGACTAACGCACGGGCAATTGTCGGTCGCCCAAGCGTTCCGCCTTCCGTGTGGAAAGTGTAAACAAACTCGCGCGTCAAGCCTTCGATATCGGCATGAATCTTGTCGACCATGGACTCGAACCGCCACACGCGATCGTCCTTGGTCTTGGTCGCCTCATCGACGAGGTCCGGGAAATCGGGATCGACGAGATAGCCAAGAAGATGCACCGAGTCTCCGTCCAATGACGCCGAAAACTCGATGCCCGGAACGAACGTCATCCCTAGGCGTGCGCAGGCTGCTCGTGCCTCGTCCCAACCAGCGGTCGTGTCATGGTCGGTCAGTGAGACCACGTCGAGCCGTTGTTCCTTAGCGACCTCCATCACACGCGTCGGTGATTCGACACCGTCCGAACAGGTCGAGTGCAGATGAAGGTCAATTCGGCGAGACGTCATACCGTCAGCATAGTTTCGAGAAGTGGCAGACTTGAGTCATGAGTGACAACGCCATCTCGCGAAACGACAACCGATCGACGACGCCCGACAACTCGGCGTTCCACGGTTACATCTCAGGCGAGTGGGCGACCGTCGACCAACCCGTTGCGGTTGAACGCGCCCAGGTGCCATTTTGTTCCGATCGCCGACGCGCCTTGTCCGCCGATTTCGCTGGCCAAACACTCGTCATTCCGGCCGGGCCTATGTTGGCGCGGTCATACGACACTCACCACCCGTATCGCGCTCATTCGGCATTCACCTATTACACGGGATGGGGTGCCGATACCGTCCCCGACTCCGTTCTTGTCCTGACCCCAAACGGCGCCGACCACGACGCGACGGTGTATTACCGTTTTCCCGCCGGGCGCGGCACGGAAGAGTTCTATGCCGACGCCGACATCGGCGAGTTCTGGGTGGGCCCTCGCCCTACCCCCGAGGGCGTCGCCGTTGAGCTAGGACTCTCGACACGATCGCTTGTCGACCTTCCCGACGTTCTCGCGCAGGCAGATTCCAGTTGGGTGATTATTCGAGAGGCCGATTCGGCCATCACCGACGCGATCGACAACGCACGCAAACACAGCGAAACTCGAGACGACGAACTCGCCATTTTCCAAAGCGAACAACGACTCGTCAAGGACGCGTTCGAGATTGCCGAAATCAGGCTCGCAATCAAGGCAACGGCGACGGGGTTCGATGACGTACTCGGGACGATGTCGGAGGTCAGGGCTCACGCACGCGGCGAACGCCTCATTGAAGGAACGTTCAACCGCCGCGCTCGTGCCGAGGGCAACCATGTGGGTTACGAAACAATCGCCGCCGCTGGCGCTCACGCCTGCTTCTTGCACTGGGTGCGAAACGATGGCCCGGTCCTCGATGGCGATCTCGTGCTCATGGACGCGGGGGTCGAGGTCGAGAGCCTGTACACCGCGGACATCACGCGAACCTTCCCGGTCAACGGCCAATTCACCGCGACCCAGCGACTCGTCT
>JAEMRP010000115.1 GCA_016463265.1 Microbacteriaceae bacterium
GGGATGTCGTGTGGGCGGCCGGCGGTCATCCCCATTACGTTTACCCCACGTCGTTTGGCGAACTTGTTCGTATCACGGGTGGCGAGACGCTCGACGTTGGGGTTCGTTAACCAAACCCCATCATTCTGAGTGTCGGGCAAGGAACTCGCGGATTGCCGCCGCAGTCTCGATGGGCTTTTCATAGTGCACGAGATGACCGACGCCCTCTAGAACGCGCAGCTCTGCGTCCAGAAAATCTTGTCGAATTGCCCGCTGTGCGTCAAGAGGGGTGATGTCGTCCCGGTCGGCGACAATGAGCAAAACAGGCGCGTGAACCTGAGCGGCATAGTCCGCAACCGTCGACGTCGTGGAGACGGTGAACGCTGCGACGAGCGAATCTCGATCGGAATAACTCGAAAAGTAACGCGCATGTTGGTCATGAATCCAACGGCGTAGAGCCGGGTTTCGTGATTTTGTCAGCATCTCGCTCATCACTCGAACAAAGAGTGGGTTCCCCAACCAAGCAGAGCCGAGTCGTTCGGGTAACACCCGGCCGACGGCGTACCAGAGCGCTGCGAGGGCCGCCGCGATGCGTTTCGGACCGGTCAGAGCACGTTGTGAGATCGGGTTGACGAGGACGATCGGCGTCTTTCGCGCGCCACCTAAAGCGTTCGCCACCACGACAGACCCGAACGAGTGACCGAGCACGACGTTGTTAGCGCTATGGGTTGCCGCCAGGAATGCACGCAGCCAACGACCGTAGTCGTCGATCGACGAGAGCCCAGTTGGCCAGGTGCTGCTCTTCCCAAAGGCGGGGATATCCGGTATCAGAATTCGGTATTCGGGCAAAGCGTCAGCGAACAGCTGGAGCCCGTGGTGGTCGCCGCGAAACCCGTGAATAAACACCAGCGTTCTCGCACGTGCGGAAGATGGGAATTCCCACCAGTGCGTCGTCGTGCTGTCGACCTCGAAGATGTGCTCGGTACCGACACGCGAAACGAGTTGACCACGATAGGGGTTCGGCACCGTCATCCTTGTAGTTTAGGACGCAGTCGATTCACTTCACGGTTTCATGACCACCCCGCGCGTAGGCTGGATGCATGAGCTCATGGGAACGACTGGGGGTCTTTGACCTCGAAACGACCGGACTGGACGTCACGCAGAGCCGGATTGTGACCGCTTTCGTCGGAGTGCTCGACCCGAACGGTGAACTCATCGAATCGCGGGCGTGGATCGCCGACCCGGGAATCGAGATTCCCGAGGCCGCGGCGAACGTCCACGGATTTACGACGGAACGCGCCCGCGCCGAGGGACGCCCCGCCTCTGAAGTGGTGCCCGAGATCGTCGAACGTTTGCGTGAGTTATTCGCAGAAGGAACGCCCGTCGTCGCGTACAACGCGTCCTACGACTTCTCGCTTCTGCACCACGACGCGATTCGCAACGATGTCTCTCCTCTCGACACCCCGAAACCCATCGTCGATCCGCTCCTGATCGACAAGCAGGTGGACACGTATCGGAAGGGCTCGCGTACCCTGCAAGCGGCGTGTGACCTGTACGGAGTCGATCTGGGGTCGGCGCACGACTCGGAAGCCGATTCCGTTGGCGCCGGTCGCGTGTTCAAGGCGTTGCAGGCGAAGTTCCCCTCGGCCCCCGAAATGCTGTTGTCCCCCGACGAACTGCACGACGCTCAAATCGGATGGGCGAAAGCCCAGGCGGAATCGTTTGCGAAATGGCTCGCAACCAAGGGCGAGACATCGCGTCGCGTTGGCGACGGCATCTGGCCGGTCTTCCGCAACGACGAGGAAATTCCGATGGCCTCCATTAGCTATTGAGGCCAGATTGCCTGACTTAACGACAAAGGCCACGCGTTCGGCGTGGCCTTCGTGACGAAATGTGGACTTACTGTCCGAAGCCTTCGTAACGCTTGTTGAACTTCTCGACGCGACCGGCCGAGTCCATGATGCGCTGCTTACCCGTGTAGAACGGGTGCGACGCCGACGAGATTTCCACGTCGATCACGGGGTATTCGGCACCGTCGAAGGAAACCGTTTTTTCGGACGTCGCGGTCGAACGGGTAAGGAACATTTCGCCACTCGCAAGATCGCGGAACACGATTGGTGCGTATGTGGGGTGAATTTCAGCCTTCATGATGTCCTTCTCAAGATGCGGGGGCGCGTGTGCGCAACACCCAACTGTATCAGAAGACAAATGCTGCTACTAATCTCTGCGGGTACCAAAGATACCGGCATGAGCGCGAGCGGGCGCAATGCCCGACTGCGTGACGCGTTATCCTGATACTTCCATTGCAAAGGAGTTCGCGTGAGTCGATTCATCGTTGTTTGTGACGTCGATTCGACGCTCATCAACGAAGAAGTGATTGACCTTCTGGCCGATGCGGCGGGGTCGGGTGACGAGGTCGCGACCCTAACCAAGCGAGCGATGCGTGGCGAGATCGACTTCGCTGAAGCGCTCGCGCAACGCGTTGCCACCTTGCGCGGTACTTCGGTGAAGGTCCTTGATGACGTTCTCGGTGCCGTCACGCTGACGAATGGAGCTCGTAAATTGGTGCACGCTGTTCACGAGGCGGGCGGCTACATCATCGCCGTATCGGGCGGTTTCTACGAGATTCTCAACCCGATCGCGACACGATTAGGGCTTGACGCGTGGGCGGCGAACGGTCTCGAGGCAATCGACGGTGTGTTTACGGGACGAACCTACGGCCCATTGATTGACGCCGCAGCAAAAGCGAACTTTCTCACGGCGTACGCAAAGAAGAAGCGGATTCCCCTGTCCAGCACGATCGCGGTCGGCGACGGCGCGAACGACCTGGCCATGATGAACATCGCAGGACTTTCCGTCGGTTTCTGCGCAAAACCGGACGTTCGACAGGCCGCCCACGTGAACATCGACGTGCGGGATTTGGCCTTAGTCGCGCCATACTTTGGTCGACGCGCCAGCTGACCGTCGCGTTAGTGACCCATCCCGAGTCCACCATCGACGGGGATGACAGCGCCCGAAATGTAGGCTGCATCGTCAGACGCGAGCCATGCGACGACAGACGCTACTTCGGATGGAGTGGCAAATCGACCGGCGGGGATTGTCTTTTTGTATTCGGCTTGCTGTTCCGCTGGTAACGAGGCCGTCATGTCGGTTTCGATGAAACCCGGGGCGACGACGTTCGCCGTGATGCCGCGGGCGGCCAGTTCGCGCGTCAACGAGCGAGCGAACCCCACGAGCGCACTCTTGGATGACGCATAGTTCACCTGGCCGGCACTTCCCAGAAGTCCGACGACCGACGAGATGAAGATGACGCGCCCGAATCGCTGCTTAATCATCGAGGTGATGCCGCGCTTTACTAGTCGGAACGAACCCGTGAGGTTGGTGTCGATGACCGACTCGAAGTCTTCGTCGGACATCCGCATGAGGAGGGTGTCCTTTGTGATTCCCGCATTGGCAACGATGACCTCGATCGGCCCCAGTTTCTCTTCGACCGTCGCGATTGCCGCCGTGAGCGAATCGCCGTCAGTGACGTCCGCAATAACGGTGAGGCTCCCCTTTGGGCCGTCGCCGGAACGGGCGGTCACGGCGACGCGATGACCGAGTTCGAGGAACTTTTCGGCGATGGCGAAGCCAATACCTCGGTTTCCGCCGGTGATGAGTACGGTTCGTGGTGTCGACATGTTTACCAGCG
>JAEMRP010000116.1 GCA_016463265.1 Microbacteriaceae bacterium
CGCCAGAATCGCCAGCGCGATGGCCAGGTCGAATCCGCTGCCTTGCTTTGGCAGGCTCGCGGGTGACAGATTCACCGTGACACGAGTGGGCGGCATCGCACACCCCGAATTGGCGACGGCGCTGCGAACACGGTCTTTCGATTCGCCGAGCGACGCATCGGGCAGTCCGATGAGCACAAGTGCGGGCAATCCGGACGCGATGTCGGCCTCGATATCGACGAGGTGCCCCGACAGCCCTGACAGCGCAATCGCCTTAGTTCGACCCACGGTCATTCGATGACCCCGACGCGGTGCTCGAGGCTACCAACCGCGATTCCGTCACCGATTATGCCGATCGCGTCGATTCGAACCGTTCCGGCGTGCACCCGGTTGACCCGACACCATTCGCCCGCGAGAACTCGCAGTCGCGCGAACTTGGCCGAGGTTATCGCCTCGAGCGGATGCCCGTACCGATGGGTCCGGCGGGTTTTGACCTCGACAAAGGCGACGGTTCGTCCGTATCGGGCGATGATGTCGATTTCACCGTGACCGCAGCGCCAGCCGCGATCGAGCACCTCGTAACCGTTCGCGACGAGGTAATCGTCTGCAACGGTTTCGCCCCAACGTCCCAGTTCGTCTTTGCGTGCCATTTTTCCTCCCCCAACAGGGTCGGGGTCAGTCACGGCGGACGGGACGGATAACACAAGAACGGTGCAGAACTCGCCGCAATGGGGCGATGTGCGAAATGGTTAGTTGTCGCCGATCGCGAGGTCACGCGGCAACTTGAGTTCCTTCTTGCCGGTTTCTTCGACGTTGATGTCCTTGAACGTCAGAATCTTGACCGACTTCACGAACCGATCGGCGCGATAGACATCCCACACCCACACATCGGTGAGCGTCAGTTCGAAATAGAAATCGTTGCCCGCTTCTTTGATGACCTGCTGAACATCGTTCGCGAGGTAAAAACGTCGCTCGGTTTCGACGACATACGCGAACTGCGCTGCGACGTCGCGGTATTCCCGGAACAGTTGCAGTTCGGCGTCGCGATCGTAGGCATCAAGGTCATCGTCATTCATCATTGTTCATTCTATTCTTTCGCCGCGTCGGGCAATACCGAGGACAACCAGGTTCGCCTGTGAAAGTCGGTAGCGCCGTGTGCGCGAATCGCGGTGAAGTGGCCTTCGCTACCGTACCCCTTGTTCGACGCCCAGCCGTAGGTGTCGTCGTCGCCCGCCGACTCGACCATGAGTCGATCCCGATACACCTTCGCCCACACAGAAGCGGCGGCGACAACCGCGCAATCGCGGTCAGCCTTGGTGCGAACCATGATGTCAACCGGCGGCAACAGCGACGCTGTCAACCAATTGTGTGAGCCGTCCAAAATCACCGATGCGCCGGCCAGATTGTGGCCATCGATGGCGAGTGTCGCAAACGCACGCTCCGCTGCGCGGGCTAACGCCGAGATGATTCCGAACTCGTCAATCTCGGCTGCCGTCGCTTCGCCGGTAGCGATTGCATCCACCCAGTCGGCCACGGGCTGAATCAATTTCTCGCGCTTCGACGCGGCGATCAGTTTAGAATCGCGAAGCCCGGCGGGGAAATCTGTCGCGGCCCGAATCACCGCGACCCCCACGACAACAGGACCCGCCACTGCGCCGCGTCCGACCTCGTCGACACCGACCACAACCCCGCTACCCTTCGCGAGCAGCTCGCGCTCTAGTTCGAGGGTCGGGTCACTCGGCATTCGCGAAATTACCCGCGTGGTTGTCGAGCCACGCCCAGTGCGAAATCGGCCACGACACGACCACCGCTCGACCGACAACCTTGTCGATCGACACGAAGCCGTTTCCTGGCTTGTCTTGGTTGTACCGCGAATCGGCGGAGTCGTATCGATTGTCGCCCATCACCCACAGCGAATCGTCAGGAACAGTGATGTCAAATTCCATGCCACTCGACGCCTCGTGATCCGAGGTCGTGAGGATGTAGGGCTCATTGACGGACTTCCCGTTGACCTGCAACAACCCGTTCGCATCACAACACACGACGCGATCGCCCGGCAATCCAATCAGACGTTTGACGAGATGGTCTTCGGAATCAGAGCCTCCGAAACCGACGACCGTCGCAATGAGGTCGAGGGCGGCGGTGACGAGGTCGGGGTCGGGCGCATCGTAGTTCGGCAACCAACCACCCGGGTCGCTAAACACCACAACGTCACCGTGCTGGAGCGGGAATACATCGGGGACTAGTTCGTTGACAATGATGCGGTCATCCACCATCAACGTGTTTTCCATCGATGCCGAAGGGATAAAGAATGAGCGAAACAGGAACGTTTTGACGACGAATGAAATTAGTAACGCCGCCGCGACAATGATGATCAAATCCTTGAGGAACCCCAAAAGTCCTTTGACAATGGTTTTCGGCATGGAGTCCTCAGATATACGGTCGGAAGTGCGTGTCGGGTAATTCTACGACCAAAGAAGATGAGCCCCTCACGGAACGTGAAGGGCTCATTTCGACAGTTCGAAAACTTAGGAGTCGCGCTTCTCGCGAATCTTTGCCTTCTTGCCGCGAAGTGCTCGCAAGTAGTAGAGCTTGGCGCGACGGACGTCACCGCGGCTGACGAGCTCGATGTGGTCGATGACCGGCGAGTGGACCGGGAACTTTCGCTCGACGCCAACCTGGAACGAGATCTTGCGGACGTTGAACGTCTCACCAATTCCGTGACCGTTGCGGCCGATAACCACGCCCTGAAAAACCTGTATTCGACTGCGGCTGCCTTCAATAATGTTTACGTGAACCTTCACCGTGTCACCGACGCGGAAGTCGGGAATGTCGCTACGAAGCGACGCGGCGTCAATTGCATCAAATTTCTGCATTGTTCTTTCGCTTTCTGCACTCGCTTCGGGACGCATGCGGGAGGTTCTGGTCGCGATGTCGTCACATGGCTCGTCCCCCGAAGCAGAGGGCCCGTGAATCGCGTGTGCCAGTCGGCACAAGTCATCATCTTGCCACAGTCAGGCGCGCTTTACCAATTAGGCTGACACGCAGAGGAAGAAGGCCCGACGTGATTGAACTTCGCACCCCCACCGAGATCGAGGCGATGCGGCCCGCTGGCCGTTTCGTCGCGTCCGTTCTGGTGGCCGTTCGAGAGGCAGCAAGCGTCGGAACCAACCTTCTTGAACTCGACGCGCTCGCCCATCACATGATTCGTGATGCCGGCGCAGAGTCCTGCTACATCGACTATCACCCGTCGTTCGGCGCTTCGCCGTTTGGCAAAGTCATCTGCACGAGCATCAATGATGCCGTACTGCACGGACTCCCCCATGACTATGTCATTGCCGATGGCGACATCGTCAGCATCGACTTTGCCGCCAGTGTCGACGGCTGGGTGTGCGACTCAGCGGTCAGTTTTGTTGCCGGCACCGCCGACCCTGAGGACCTTCGAATCATCACTGCCACCGAAGAGGCGCTCGTAGCCGGCATCGCCGCGGCAACGGTGGGTAATGCGATCGGCGACATTTCCGCTGCTATCGGTGACGTCGCGGATAGGTATGGTTATGGCGTCAACTTGGATTTCGGCGGCCACGGTGTGGGTCGCGAGATGCACGGGGACCCGCACGTCCCCAATGACGGTCGACCCGGTCGCGGATACAAACTTCGTGAAGGACTCGTCATCGCCATCGAGCC
>JAEMRP010000117.1 GCA_016463265.1 Microbacteriaceae bacterium
TCACCCGAGGGGGTTGCCGCTGTCGAGAAAGCCGTTGCCGACCGTGACGTCACTCTCGTCCTTGGCGCACTAGACGAAAAACTCAACGAGCATGGATACATCGTTCCCGGACTCGGTGATGCGGGTGACCGTCTCTACGGCGTCGCTGGCTAAACGGTAAAATATCGGGATGCCTGACAACGCCCAGAATCCCGCGCAAATTCGCGGGTTTGCGGTGTACGTCGGTGTCGACGAGGCAAGCGCCCTCGCCGCCGGAACCTCGATTTCGGAAATGGTTGACGCAGTTCGTAATGTTGTTACCTCGGCGGTTCCTGGCACGGAATCCCACGCCGCGGTCGCTTACGCACCAGAAAGTCAGCGGGGCAAAAACCTCGACATTGTTCGTTTGGCGTTGCGGGAACCGCGCGCCGTCGCCGACCTGCTTCCGCCGAATCCCGCCACGGTGTCGTCCGGTGTCACAATCGATTTGTCTCGGAAACGCGTCGTCATCAACGGTGGCGTAGCGCCGTTGACCTACAAAGAGTTTGAACTGCTGCAGTACCTCGTCCTGCGTGAAGCCGTGACCGTCGATCGCTCTGGCATGATCGACACGCTGTGGGCCGCGAGCGACGTCGATCGGCCCAACAGCCGAACAATCGATGTTCACGTCAGGCGGCTCCGTTCCAAACTTGAGCCGTTCGAAGACATCGTGCGCACGGTCCGAGGTGTCGGCTATCGATTCGACCGCCACGCGGATGTCACCATCGACTTTGGAACGGGCCGCTCGCCCGACATTTACTAGGCGACACGATGAGCACTTCTCTGGTCTGGCTGCGCGACGACTTACGTCTTGCCGATAACCCCGCGCTCGACGCCGCGGCGCGCTCCGGCGGCCGGACCGCCGTGCTGTACGTCCTCGACGACGAATCCCCCGAGGTTAGACCTCTCGGTGCGGCGTCGCGCTGGTGGCTCCACCATTCACTTCGGCAGCTCCAGCAGGACCTCGAGGCACGCGGCGGTTCGCTCATTCTGCGACGGGGTCCCACCCGAGACGTTCTTCCCGCAGTCGTCACCGAGGTCAGTGCAACGAGCGTTCACTGGAACCGACGCTACGGGTCGGCCCGCGCGATCGACACCGAACTAAAGGTCTCGCTTCCCGATGCGCGCAGTTACACCGGCTCGTTGTTGCACGACCCGTGGTCGGTCACGACCGGTGCCGGAACGCCGTTCAAGGTGTTCACTCCGTTCTGGAAGTCGATTCTGGCGGGTACGGAGCCGCGACTGCCTTTGTTCGCACCGGCGTCGATTGCGGGCGTGAAGGCCGCATCCGACTCCCTCGATTCCTGGAATCTTCTACCCGACCGAACGTGGGCAAGCGATTTCCCCGACAAGTGGACCCCGGGCGAAGCCGGAGCGCGTGAGCGACTCGAACGATTCCTTGACAACGGACTGGCGCTGTATCACCGCCGAGACGAGCCCGGCATCGAATCGACCAGCGGGCTGAGTCCGCATCTGCGGTTCGGCGAAATCAGCCCCTACCAGGTGTGGCACGCGGTCGAATCGGTGGTCACCCCCACAACCCGGGCGAACGCGAGTCGATTCCTCAGCGAAATCGGGTGGCGAGAGTTTTCGTACCATCAGCTCTTTCACAACACCGACATTCACCGCCGGAACCTTCGCGCCGAGTTTGACGAGTTCCCGTGGGAGAAACCGAACGCCACCCACCTCACCGCCTGGAAGAAGGGAACGACGGGGATTGAGTTGGTCGATGCCGGAATGCGTGAACTCTGGAAAATCGGCACGATGCACAACCGCGTGCGAATGGTCGCCGCGAGTTTCCTCATCAAGAACCTCGGGATCGATTGGCGGATCGGTGAAGCGTGGTTCTGGAACACGCTGGTCGACGCCGACGAAGCGAGCAACCCGGCGTCATGGCAATGGGTTGCCGGCAGTGGCTACGACGCGGCGCCCTACTTCCGCGTGTTCAACCCCGAACTGCAAGCCGCGAAGTTCGACCCGGACAGTCTGTATCGCGCGCGCTGGATTGACGAGTACAACACCCCGCTGTACCCCGAGCCGATCGTCAGCCTTTCCGAGACCCGCGCCCGCGCACTCGCTGACTATTCGACTATGCGGGGCGAGCGCCCACCGCAGTAACCGCCTCGACGGCGACAATCACGGCCGCACGTGCGGCGTCAAGCGGCGTCAATCCGCGCGCCAGGCCCGCCAACAAACCTGCGTTGAAGGAATCCCCCGCGCCGGTGGGGTCGACGACGTCGATTGGGTCGACGGGAACGCGAACAATCGCTTCGCCCCGTTGCCCGATGACGACACCGTCACGACCGCACGTTGTCACGACGAGCGGGAAGAATTTGGTCAGTTTGACGGTTGCCGCTTCGACGTCGTCGAGCCTGGACAGGACTCGCGCTTCGTCCTCGTTCGGGCGCAGGATGTGTGCACCGGCACAGAGTCGCAGAAATTCGTCGACACCGAAATCGGCAATGAAACCCGTCGAGGCCGGATCGATACTGACGGTCACACCGTGTGCAGACGCTCGCTCGATGAGTCGCCCAACGGACTCGCGCTTCTGCTCGTCGATGATTGTGTGGCCCGTGAAGTGAAGATATTCGGCGATAGCGATGCTGTCCTGCGGGACCGTATCAATGTCGAAGTTGACGTTTGCGCCCCGGTCGGTCAACATCGTTCGCTTGTCGCCCTCGACGATGATGACGATTGTTCCCGTCGAACGCTCCGTGTCGCTATGCAAGTGGGCGTTGACGCCGAATTTCTCCAGCTCGCGAGTGTGCCGCGCGTTGTCGGCCTCACCGACCTGCCCAAAGAAATGAACGTCCGCACCGATGTGCCCGAGCCAGGCCGCGGTGTTCGCCGACGAACCCCCCGCATGCCGCTCGATCAGTGAGGGGGTGTCGGTGTCCGTGCGAATCGCACCCCGCGGACGAACGATGATGTCATCGATGACGTCACCGACGACGACAATCGTTCCTTGTGACGTCATGCGCTAAGTCGACACCACGCGGTCGCAATGTCACCCGCGACTCGGATATTGTTTCGCGCCAAATCGAGGTTGACCTCGAGGCTTCGTCCACCCGACGCCTCGACGATGTACCCGAGAAGGAACGGCGTGACAGCCTTACCGCGCACTCCGGCCTTTTCGGCTGCGCGGAAGGCTTGGGAAAGAACGTGGTCGTGTTCGGCGGGATCCCACTGTTGCTCGACCGGGATCGGGTTCGCGACAACGATGCCCTGTCCTTTTCCGGTGTCGTCGTGGGCCTTAATAATCGCGGCGACCTCGGTTGCGTCCGCGGCCGACCAGTCGAGCGTGAATCCGCTGTCCGTCAACCAAAAAGCGGGGAACGCCGTCGTTCCGTACCCGACAACCGGCACAGACAGCGTTTCCAGTCTCTCGAGGGTTGCGGCGATGTCGAGAACGGACTTCACCCCCGCCGATACGACTGAAATGTTGGTCACAGCGAGCGTCGACAGGTCAGCGGATTCGTCGAAGGTTTCGTTGGCCCCGCGGTGAACACCACCGAGTCCGCCGGTCGCGAACACGCGAATTCCGGCCTGGGCAGCGATGTGGGCGGTCGCGGCGACCGTTGTCG
>JAEMRP010000118.1:0-2873 GCA_016463265.1 Microbacteriaceae bacterium
GGTTGACGAGAAACGTGACTTATAAGTTCCAGGTCGCCGCAACCACCTCGGGGGGCGACAGCCCCTTTTCGAAAGCCAAATAGGCGGCCTAGCGTTCCGAAACAATCATCCAAGCGATCGGGATTTCTCTTCATCAAACCGTGGGTCCTCCAACTCAACGAGTTTTGGGATAGTTAGTTCGCGCGACGAGCGCGCAGTGCAGCACTGATATCGAACGTGCCCGTAGCCTCGACCTCACTCTCGACCGCGGGCTCGGCGAAGCGGGGGTCGGCGGCGACTCCGGGTTGCGATGCACGAGCGGCTTGTTCGCGGATACGTGCTGCTCGTTCGCGGGCGGCGATGGCTTTCGCGTGTTCCTCGGTGACGATAAGTCCCGCACCGTCCGGAATCGAACGATGAACGGGTGGGGTGCGGATTGGGGTCCACGTTTCGTCGACGGCAACAGGGGTAGCGGCACGCGTCCGGGTCGCGGCCGGTTTAGCCGCCGGTACGCCCGCGGTGTTCACTGCGACCAAACCAATCAGCGCAAGAAGTCCGAAACCCGCAGAGAGGGCCATGTAGGACCAGGCTACGAGATAGAACGCGAATCCCGCACCGGCGGTCGCTACCACAATCGCGAGCGTCAACCACAGTTTCGTCGTGCGGTGTCGCGCGGCCATCATGGGTGAGGCCTCAAACACGGCCTGACGCCGTGCCCGTTCCCCCTGACGATCTGTGGAACGCGCAAGTCGTTCCAATTCACGTCGGTGCTCAACGAGTTCCCGCGTTGACATCTCGTTCATCGGTGTTCGCGAACTAATCCCCAAATCCTGGGTGGTCGCGCTGATACGCCGTGCGTTGCGCTCAATCGTGCGCGATTCGTGCCGGTCACGCAGGCCCGGGGCCAAATAGACGAGCCACAGGAGTCCCCCGACAATCAATGTTACGGTCGGTCCAAGGCCACTGTCCACGTCCTCTACGCTAAATCGCGATGAGGGATTCAACTCCCAGGCGCGCGCAGTGTGTTTTTCAGAGAATCGGCGTCCGAGCCGCGACGAGATCGACCTCAGGAATATCCGCGAGGCTCTCGTTCGCGGTTCCTCGCGTCAATCGCGCGAGCAGACCACCCGGTGCCTCGTCGATGGTGACCGCGAAACAGAAGTGATCACGCCAATCGCCACCGATGTGGATGTAGCGACGCCGAAGCCCCTCGTAGCGCATTCCCAGTTTTCGCACAATCCGAAGCGACGAAACGTTCTCGGGTCGAATACAGATTTCGATGCGGTGGATTCCGAGTCCCGTGAAACACCAATCTATGACGAGCGCAACGGCGGTCGGAGTGATTCCCCGTCCGGCGCGGTCTTCTGAAATCCAGTACCCGATTGAACCAGACGAGAGCGACCCGAACGATAATCCACTGACCGTAATCTGGCCGACGACCTCACCGTCGTGCTCGATGATGAACGGTGCCGCCTGGTTCTGCCTGGCAAGCCTGAGCAGTGAGCGGATGATGTCGCCGACCGGAGGCAACTCCGGATAACCGGGGATTGTCGCTTCCCACTTCTCAAGCCATGATCGATTGTCCTTGAGTAGCGTTCGCAACGGCCGCGCATCACGGGCGCGAATCGAACGGACGTCGACGCCCCCGTGGTTGAGAGACGGGACGAAAATCACGGACGGCGGTGCGCTTCGTCGTCGAGCCACTTCTCGAGTGCCGGCCCGAGGTCGGGGCGCTGCAACGCGAGTCGAACGATGGCCTTGATGTAGTCGAGTTTGTCACCCGTGTCGTAACGGCGACCGCGGAAAACAATCCCCAAGACTCCCCCGGCAATGTTGTTCGTTGCCATGTGGCGCAGTGCGTCCGTCAGTTGGATTTCGTTCCCCTTGCCCGGTTCGGTGTTCTCGAGGATGCCGTAAATCTCTGGACGCAGGACATACCTGCCGATGACGGCGAGGTTTGACGGCGCGTCCTTCGGGTCCGGCTTTTCGACGAGGTCAACAATGCGAACGACATCACCCTCACCGATGTCCTGAATCGTCGCGATGCCGTAGTGGTCGGTCATGTCGGGCGGCACCTCCATAAGGGCAACAACCGAGGCGTGGTGGGCGTCGTGCGCGGCGACCATCGGTCCGAGTATATTGTCGCGTTCGTCGATGAGGTCATCCCCGAGCAAAACCGCAAACGATTCGTTGCCAACGTGCATTTTCGAGCGAAGCACCGCATGCCCGAGTCCACGCGGTTCTCCCTGACGGACGTAGTGCATATCGGCGAGAGCAGTGGATTGTTCGACTGACGCGAGTCGCGACGAGTCCCCCTTCTGACGAAGAGCGCTTTCTAGCTCGGGAGCATTGTCAAAGTGGTTCTCGAGTGCGTTCTTGTTTCGACCCGTGATCATGAGAACGTCGGTGAGTCCGTTTCGCACGGCTTCTTCGACAACGTACTGGATGGCAGGCTTGTCGACGACGGGAAGCATCTCTTTTGGCATCGCCTTGGTGGCGGGTAGGAATCGAGTGCCCAGACCGGCGGCGGGAATGACCGCCTTGGTGATGTGAGATGACATTGGTTAAGGATACCGTTGCGCGTCCTCTTTATGATGGGCACATGACCACCCATGCCGACAAAGCGGAATTGCGTGCCTTTGTTCGATTGACACGTGCCGCTCGCTTGACAGAGGAACTAGTCTCGGCTTCGGACAATTTCGAACAGTTTCTCGTCTTTTTGGCAGACCAATACGGGTGGCGCCGAATCGCCGCGTTCATTCCGACCCCCACCGAACCGCCCATCGCGCGCGGCCTCAACACGTTGGTCCTAGCTGGCGTTTCCGTGATTGTTCCCGTGTCGGTGGCCGACGGGCGGCTGGATTGGATGGAACTCGGCCCCGACACAATCTGGT
>JAEMRP010000118.1:2883-3586 GCA_016463265.1 Microbacteriaceae bacterium
ACGTTTTGCCTACCGATCTTGACGCGGTGCTGATCCCTGCCGCCGCCGTAGACCGCGACGGGAACAGACTCGGGTGGGGCAAGGGGTTCTACGACCGTTTTCTGCCGTCAGTCGAGGGAAAGCCGCTGTTGATTGCCGTGGTGTTCGATTCCGATTGCGTTGTCGAAGTCCCGACGGACGAGCACGACGCACCGGTTGGGGCGATCCTCACCGAAACCGAAATCTCGTTCACTCAGTAGTGAGGTGGCTTTTCCGCCTTCAGCCGTTCGTCGTTGTCGGTCTCTGGGTGACGTTCGGGTTCCGGTGCGGGCGTCGGGTCAGTCCCGGGTGGGGCCGGGCGAACAACTCGGCGCCTAGGAGGCTTCTTGTCCGTCACGCAGAATTCTTTCGATCTGATCGGCGACAAGGTCGGGGCTGAGGAACAGCTGGAGCTCGTGTATTCGGGCATATCGCCAACCGCAGCGAGCCAGCATGTTCGGCCGAATTCGCAGTCCTTCGCGAAGTGTCATTGGCATGATGTTGTCGTCAATATCAATCGCGACACAATTGTCGCCCTTGCGCGCTGCGAGCGGAATCCCTGGTACGTCGGTGAGAAGCGTCATGCCACGAGCACTGAGGCGTGTTCCGAGGTCATGCATCAGCGGGTGTTGTTCGCTCTGGTGCGGAACAAACGCGAGAGTTTCGTCGACGAACCGCCCGAGAG
>JAEMRP010000119.1 GCA_016463265.1 Microbacteriaceae bacterium
AGGTGGCACGAGTCGACGCGATTGACCTGACCCATACCGATGCCCACCGAGGCCCCGTCCTTCGCCAAAAGGATGGCGTTCGATTTCGCGGCACGACATGCGCGCCATGCGAACTCGAGGTCCGCAATAGTCACTGGGTCCGCCGGAGATCCCGTGACGAGCGTCCATTCGGCTGCCGGGGCAAAGAAACGATCAACGTCTTGGACAAGGAAGCCACCCGAGACTTGTCGTACTTCACGCTCGACCGCGGTGAACGATTCGGGAAGGGCCAGCAGGCGAAGGTTCTTCTTCGTCATGAGAATAGCCAGAGCATCCGAGTCGAATCCGGGGGCGACAACCACCTCGGTGAACACATCAACGATGGATTCCGCCGCGGCCTTGCTAATGATTCCGTTCGAGGCGATCACGCCACCGAATGCCGAGACGGGGTCGCAGGCGTGAGCACGCGCATGGGCCTCAGCGATTGTCGAGCCAACGGCAATGCCACACGGGTTCGCGTGTTTGACGATGGCGACCGCGGGTTCGGCGTGGTCGAACGCGGCGCGAACGGCCGCGTCCGCATCGACGAAGTTGTTGTACGACATCTCTTTGCCGTGCAGTTGCGTCGCCTGCGCGATTCCCGCACCACCGTGGACACCGTAGACCGCCCCGGCCTGATGCGAATTCTCGCCGTATCTCAGGGTGTTGAGTTTTTCCGCCGCGATTCGAAGAGCGGGGGCGAAACCCGATTCATCGTGGGGGTATTCGTTCTGCATCCAGTTCGCCACGGCCGAGTCATATCCCGCGGTGTGCGCAAAAGCGCGACCAGCGAGAACCCGGCGCTGATCAAGCGTCGTCCCACCCGCAGCAACCGCCTCGATGACGTCGGCGTAGTCGCTCGGGTCGACAACGATGGCAACATTGTGGTGGTTTTTGGCCGCCGCGCGAACCATGGCGGGTCCGCCAACGTCAATGTTTTCGACGACAGTATCTGCGTCAGCACCACTCGTGACCGCAGCCGAAAAGGGATACAGGTTGACGACAATGAGCTCGAACGGCTCTATTCCCAACTCCGCGAGTTGGTTGACGTGGGAGTCATAACGAAGATCCGCGAGTATTCCCCCGTGAATCGACGGATGCAGCGTCTTGACACGACCGTCCAGCGATTCGGGGAAACCCGTCACCTCGCTGACTTCTCGGGCATTGAATCCAGCGTCACGAATCGACTGGCAGGTCGACCCCGTTGAAACGATCTCGACGCCAGCGGCCGACAGTGCGCCGGCAAGTGCGAGTAGTTCCGTCTTATCACTCACCGAAATGAGTGCGCGGCGGATCGGAATGCGGTCTCGGGCACGTTCGGGTTCGGGAAGAGCGGAAACCATCAGTTCTCCTCGATCGCGGTTTCGCGGTTCGCGATGTCGCGAACCACGTCGGCGAGCAACTCGCGCTCGACAATCCTGATGCGGTCGTGCAATGTCGATTCGGTGTCCCCGTCGACGACGGGAACTCGGCGCTGAGCGAGAATCGGGCCCGTGTCTACACCGTCGTCGACAACGATTACGCTCGCGCCGGTTTCGGTGACACCCGCTTCGAACGCGTCTCGAACCGCGTGTATGCCGGGGAACTCTGGCAGAAAAGCGGGATGCGTATTGAGGAGCATCGGGGCGAAGCGGCGGACAAACGCCGGTGGAACGAGCCGCATGAATCCCGAGAGAATGACAAGGTCGGGTGCGAAATCGGCTATCCGGTCACCGAGACGCGCGCCCCACGCATCGCGGTCGCCGCCGGGCTCGAGATCTTCCACGAAGGCGGGAATGTCACAGTGTCTCGCGTGCTCTAGCCCGGGAACATCGGAGTCAGCACCGACCGCAACGACGGTTGCGGGAATCGATCCGTCCGCACAGGAATCGACGAACGCGCGCAGATTCGACCCCTGACCCGAGATGAGAACCACGACGCGCAACATTTGTCCAGTTTACCGACGGGCGAGTTACGGTTTTCTGGCTAGGCGCCCCGCATCGCCTTCGAATCACGAACCAGTTTCCCAAGTAACAGTCCCGCGAGCGATCCGGCGAACACCCCACCCGCGAGGACGAGACCGACGGCGATGGGGTCGATTCCGACCTGAGCGAATCGTCCCGGTCCGGCCGAGCCGGTTGCGTACGAACCGACCAAGACCGTTGCCAACCCGATTGCGACCGCCGCGAGCGCAGCCGTGGCGGCAACACGACCAAGGTCGGCGATATTGCCTGGATTGAAAAACTGGCCGCGAGAACGAAGGTCGGCGGCGAATCGCGCGGCCGCAATAAATGCCAGAATCGCCGGAATGGCGGTGACCCACTCGCCGATCGTGTTCGTTTCGGCAATCGCTCCCAACAGCGGGATTGCGGGCACAGCGCCTACAGTTGTGACAAACGGCGACACAATCGCACCTGTTCCGAGAGAGAAACCTGGTCCGGCGACCCACGAAATCGTCCAGACCAAGGCCACCGGAATAAACGCGATTTGAGCGAACGTAATCACGAGTCCGCCGAGTATTCCAGTGTGAAGCGACTCGTATAGCGCGATTTCCGTCGAGAACCCGACACAGAGTAACGCGAGCAGCCCGAACGATGCGATGACCACCAATCCCGCCAGTGTGGCCCCTGCGATGCGCTGTGCGATGTCGATGACGGCTCGCCACGCGATCGGAATCCCCGGGATCCGTGCCCGCAATGAACGATCGTCCTCCCACGGTCGCCATCCGATGACAAGGCCGACGACGAACGGTGCGAGCACGCGCACCGTGCCCGAGGCGACGTCGAGCTGAACGAGGGAACTCTGGCCGCTCAACAATGCGAGGAGAGCGAGGCTGCCCATGAAGAAGACAAGCAACCCAACCACGAGAGTTGCATCATCCGATCCCGCCAGCCGGCGACCGGCTCGGCGACCCAGAAGTGCCGTGACGAGGGCGAACGCGAACGGTGCGAGCGTGAGGTCGAAGGTTGCCATGTCGTTGACCAACACCGACGACGAATCTCCGAGCGAGACGTGCAGTGGGACGCCGTGCCCCAACGCCCACGCCTGAACCGCCAATTGCCAGATTGCGACCGGTGTCGAATTGACACCCGTGAGCGACGCCCAACCCACGACACCGAAAATGAACGGAAGGAAAATACCGAGCCCAACGACAAACAACGCCTCAAGAAGCGTGAAGAGGACAACGAGTCCGCGAGGCACGTTACAGGGCCGCGATGACCTCGCGCATGAGCTGCGCGGTTTCGCTCGGGGTTTTGCCTACGCGAACTCCAGCGGCCTCAAGGGCCTCCTTTTTCGCTTGAGCGGTTCCCGACGAGCCGGACACAATCGCACCGGCGTGACCCATGGTCTTGCCTTCTGGGGCAGTGAATCCCGCGACGTAGCCGACTACCGGCTTGGTCACGTTCGCACGAATGTAATCCGCCGCGCGCTCTTCGGCGTCGCCGCCAATTTCACCGATCATGACAATCGCCTTCGTGGCGGGGTCAGCCTCGAATGCGGCGAGCGCATCGATGTGCGTTGTGCCAACAATCGGGTCTCCGCCGATTCCGATTGCGGTCGAGAACCCAATATCGCGAAGCTCGA
>JAEMRP010000120.1 GCA_016463265.1 Microbacteriaceae bacterium
GTGCGCACGACCATGGCGCGATTGGCCACCTCGGCGGGCGGCTCGCTGGACAGAAGATGGTTGGGGAATTCGGCCAATTGGTCGAACCACCAGCGGGACAGCGCGGTGAGCAACGCGCCTTTGCCCGGGATTCCAGGTTCCAGTACGTGGTCAAAAGCCGACACCCGATCGCTCGCTACCAGCAGCATCGAGGGGGATGAATCGAGGCCTGACTCGGTCTCGGGAATGTACAGATCGCGGACTTTTCCGGAATAGACGTGACGCCACCCCGAAATGGTCATTCTGCGACTCGTTCGGCGATGTCGGTGCGGAAGTGTGAACCGTCGAGTGTGATGCGGTCGAGAGCCATATAGACGCGCCGACGAGCGTCGGTAAAATCGGCACCGCGGGCGATGACAGACAGCACTCGTCCGCCGGTCGACACGAATCCGTTGCCATCGCGGGCGGTGGCCGCATGCGCGATTGACACTCCGGGAACCTCGAGTGCGTCGGCTAACCCCAGGATTGGTCTGCCGGTTTCGGGTGACTCGGGGTAACCCTCACTTGCGAGAACGACGGTCACCGCGACATCATCGGCGAACACGGGTTCGGGCACCGTCGCGAGTCGCCCGGTCGCGGTTGCCAGCAGCAGGTCGGCGAGTGACGACTCAAGAAGTTCGAGCACAACCTGCGTCTCGGGGTCGCCCAGTCGTGCATTGAATTCGATAACGCGAACGCCTTTGGAGGTGACAATTAGCCCGCAGTAAAGCAGCCCGATGAAAGGGGTACCGCGCCGAGACATTTCGCGAATCGTTGGCTGGGCGACGGTCTCGACGATCTCGTCCACAAAGCCCTCGGGCAGCCACGGAAGCGGCGAGTACGCGCCCATACCGCCCGTGTTCGGGCCTTCGTCGTTATCGAATGCGCGCTTGTAGTCCTGCGCGGGCGACAGGGCGACCACCGCGTCCCCGTCCGACAGGACGAACAGCGACACTTCCTGGCCGTCGAGGAACTCCTCGATGAGGACCGGACCTTGGTGAATGAAGAACTCGGCGTGATCACGGGCCGCGGTGCGGTCGACCGTAACGATGACGCCCTTGCCGGCCGCGAGCCCGTCCGCCTTCACGACATAGGGGGGACCGAATTCGTCGAGCGCGGTTTCGACCTCGGCCGTGGTCGTTGCCGACATCGATCGACCGGTCGGTACGCGGGCCGCATTCATGATTTCTTTCGCAAATTCTTTCGAGCCCTCGATTTGCGCGGCCGCCTTGTCTGGCCCGAACACGGGGACACCAGCCGCACGAAGCGCATCGGCGACACCGGCGACGAGGGGCGCCTCTGGGCCAACGATGACAAGTTCGACACCCTGTTCCGAGGCATAGTCGGCGATGAGCGGACCATCGGTCGTGTTGAGAGACACCGTCTCGACCACATCGGCGATTCCGGCATTCCCGGGGGCGACCATAATCTCGTGGGAGGCCTCGTCACGCAAAAGTGCGTTGACGATGGCGTGCTCTCTGGCACCCGACCCAATCACGAGTATCTTCACGTGAAAACCCTACCTTTGCCGCTGCTAGCGTGTTGGGCGTGCCTCTTCCCCGAATCGACTCCGAGCGTGGCCGAGCCGCCATCGCCGATGTTCGAGGCAGCTCGGCGGATCGCGACACGACGGCGATCGCCGTGAGGTTTATCCTGCAGGAATTTGCGCGCATCTCGCCGGGCAAATCCGTCGAGGTGCGAGTACCCCCACACGGGGCGGTCCAGATTGTCGAAGGACTCGGGCACACGCGAGGAACCCCGCCCAACGTCATCGAGCTGGATGCAAACACGCTCGTGGCGCTCGCTGTTGGTGCCGAGTCCTGGGACGCGGCCGTCGATCGCGGTGCCGTCCGCGCATCGGGGACCCGCGCGACGCTCGCCGAACTCGTGCCCTTGACGGCTCTGCGAGAATAGAATCATGCCGAAAACCGACGTCACCATCCGCCGCGCTCCTCGAATCTGGTCGTTCATGATGACGGGAGCCTTCGTCGGAATCATCATCGCCGCCCTCATCACGGTGGCAACACCCGTTGACCCGGCTGTGGGCGTTATGCCGACCTTCGGATTCTTCGCGCTCTTCGGATTCGCCATCGGGCTCATTCTCGGAGGACTGGTTGGAGTGTTCCTCGATCGAATGACGAAATCATCACGGGGCGTTGCCGAAATTACTGAAACGAAGGAACGCGCAACAAAGCTGCGCAAACCCAAAAGCTAGGACGACTGGTTTTCTTCAACCCAGCGCAGGTATTCGGGGGTGACGGTTCCCGTCACGTAGTCGCCCGAAAAACACGACATTTCGAGTGCCGAAACACTGCCGCCTTCGAGGATCGCACTCTGCATATCAGAGACCTCTTGATAGATGAGGTGGTCGGCACCGATTTCGGTTGCGATCTCGGGAATCTTGCGACCAGCGGCAACGAGCTCGGCCCGGCTCGGCATATTGATGCCGTAAACGTGGGGGAAGCGAACGGGCGGTGCCGCCGACGTGAACGTCACCGAGTTTGCACCAGCATTGCGCGCCATGTCCACGATCTCGCGTGAGGTCGTGCCGCGCACAATCGAGTCGTCGACGATGAGGACGTTCTTGCCCTTGAACTCGGACGGCATCGCATTGAGCTTTTGCTTGACTCCCTTTCGGCGTTCTTCTTGCCCCGGCATGATGAACGTTCGGCCGACGTAACGGTTTTTGTAGAAGCCCTCGCGATACTCGATGCCGAGCTTTCGTGCGACCTGCAGCGCGGCGGGACGCGACGAGTCCGGAATTGGCATGACAACATCGATATCGCCAGCTGGCGCCCACTTTGCGATCGTGTCAGCGAGGCGGTCACCAAGGCGCAAGCGCGCTTCGTAGACCGAAATTCCATTCATGACCGAGTCGGGACGCGCGAGGTAAACGTATTCGAACGAACACGGAATCAGAACGGGGTTTTTTGCGCACTGGCGGGACACCATTTCGCCGTCCTGCGAGATGAAGAGGGCCTCGCCGGGCTCGACGTCTCGAACGATCTCGTAACCGCCGGCCTCGAGCACGAGTGATTCGCTTGCAACCGCCCACTCGGCTCCGACAAGCCCGGCATTACGCCGACCCAGAATCAGCGGGCGAATTCCAAACGGGTCGCGGAATGCGAGTAGTCCGTGGCCGGCGATGAGGGCGATCGCGGCATACGATCCCTCGACCCGCTCGTGCAGCCGGGCGACCGCATCAAACACGTTGTCGGGCGAGAACTTCTCGATGGTCGTTGCGGCCTGTAGTTCGTGCGCGAGCACATTGACGAGAAGTTCCGTGTCGGAATTTGTGTTGAGGTGACGACGGTCATCCTCGTTGAGTTGTTTGGTGAGTTCCCGCGTGTTCGTGAGGTTCCCGTTGTGAACGAGGATGATCCCGTAAGGCGCGTTGACGAAAAACGGCTGAGCTTCCGACTCGCGGTTAGCGTTGCCGCGCGTCGCATAGCGAACGTGGCCGAGCCCAACATTCCCCAGCAGTCCCCGCATGTCACGCGTTCGGAAGGCTTCTCGAACCTGCCCCTTCGCCTTCGCCATGTGGAGGGTCGTGTCTT
>JAEMRP010000121.1:0-1151 GCA_016463265.1 Microbacteriaceae bacterium
GCCCGCGGAGACCTCAACGTTCCCAATGACGACATCGTCGGCCCAATCGAGTCGAGTGACGAATGGATTCGTCAGCGAACCGGCGTCATCAGCCGCACACGTGCGAGCGCGTCGGTCAGCGCCGCGGACCTTGCGACCAGCGCCGCAAACGAGGCCATCGCTACCGCAAAGATCTCGGCCAGCGACATTGGTGCTGTCATCATCGCGACAATCTCAAACGATGTTCTGACGCCATCGATGGCCGCCCTCGTTGCCGATCGCATCGGCGCAACACCGGCTGCCGCCTATGACGTTTCGGCCGCGTGCGCGGGATTCTGCTACGGCATCGCGCAGGCTGACGCACTGGTTCGTGCAGGCGCAGCCAACTACGTGCTTGTCATCGGCGCAGAGAAACTCAGTGACTATGCCAAACCGACCGATCGAACCATCTCGTTCTTGTTAGGGGATGGCGCCGGTGCGGTCATCGTCGGGCCGGCCGACAGCGTGGGGATCTCGCCGACCATTTGGGGCTCTGACGGTGGCAAATGGGACGCCGTCGGCATGGACAGACCCACCCGCGAAGCGTTCGATGACCGCGACGGCGAGTTTCCCACGCTGCGTCAGGACGGCCAAACCGTGTTCCGCTGGGCCGTGTGGGAGATGGCCAAGGTTGCGCAGGAGGCTCTCGAGGCAGCCGGCATCACCGCCGCCGACCTCGCCGCCTTCATCCCCCACCAGGCCAATATGCGCATCATCAATGAATTCGCCAAGCAACTCAACGTGCCCGACAGCGTCGTTATCGCGCGGGACATCGAGACAACGGGAAACACCTCGGCCGCGTCTGTGCCGCTTGCGATGCACCGCGTGCTCGCCGAAAACCCCGAACTGAGTGGTGGATATGCTCTCATTATTGGTTTCGGTGCCGGTCTCGTGTACGCCGCGCAAATTGTCCGCCTTCCGTAACAGAATCGCACCGACACCGTAAAATGAAGAACGGTATACCAACCCACCTAAGGAGAAACAATGGCTCAGTCCAAAGATGAGGTCCTCGCTGGCCTTGCCGCTCTCGTCAACGACGAGACGGGCGTACCCGCAGAGAGCGTCGTCTTCGGAAAGTCCTTCGCGGACGACCTCGACATCGACTCGATTTCAATGATGACGATTGTGGTCAA
>JAEMRP010000121.1:1251-3551 GCA_016463265.1 Microbacteriaceae bacterium
TTGATTCTCGAAACCAAGGAACATGCCGAAGCACGTGGCGCAAAAATTTACGCCGAGATCGCCGGCGGATCGGTGTCGTCCGATGCGCATCACATCACCGCACCCGACCCCGAGGGCAAGGGGGCGGCTCGCGCTGTTCTCGACGCCCTCACGGATGCCGGGGTCTTCCCCGACGACGTCAACTACATTAACGCCCACGCGACCTCGACCCCCGTCGGCGACATCGCGGAATACACGGCACTCCACAGAGTTTTTGGCGATCGCATTAAGGAAATCCCGGTGTCCGCAACCAAATCGGCAACCGGACACCTTCTCGGTGGAACAGGAGCGCTTGAGGCGATGTTCACGGTCTTGTCGGTTCATGAAAAAATTGCCGCGCCGACCCTCAACTTAGACAATCAGGACGAGGCGATACCTCTCGATGTCGTCATCGCACCTCGCGCTTTGCCGGACTCGATCGTCGCGATCAGTAACTCGTTCGGCTTCGGTGGCCACAACGCCGTCATCGTCGTCAAGTCGATCTAGATCCCGCTCGAGCCCGATGTTTAACCGACATCTGTTTATCCTCACTGCGTCGGTACGGTTCTAGTTCGTCGTCCCACGCCGTACCGAGAGCAAGAGACAGTTCGTGTTCCAGTTCGGTCGCCTCACCGCGGGCCATCTCAATCGCATAGCGAATTCGGTCTTCACCGACCATCGCGTTGCCGGCCGCATCGGTCAGGGTGAAAAAGATTCCGAGGTTGGGTGTGTGAACAAAACGAACTCCGTCTCGATGGGTCGCTGTTGACTCCCACACTTCAAATCGGGTGTGATCCCATCCGCGCAGAGCCGAGGCGAATCGTGCTGCCGACCCACTCGGACCGGACCAGGTCACCGTGGTGCGAACACTCCCCGGTTCACAATGCTGATCGGCCCAGTCGACGCGCGTTTCCGACCCGAGAATGTGTCCGAGTGTCCACGCGACGTGTGGTGCGAGCGCAACAGGGCATGAGTGAACATGAATCACTCCGTGTGCGTCGTTCATCCATCCTCCTCGAGCCGTACGACTTCCCCTCGAACGGCACCACGGATGGGAGTTCAAGTATGCGCGCGACTCGAGAAAAAGTCCAATCGGACATTACGCGAGAGCAACCTAGTGATGAAGGAGAGATCCGTCGTTCGCCAGGACATTCTTTTCGCCCGCTCGAACGTCGAACGGCAGTCGGTTCTGTTTTGGGGGAATCGGACAGTTGAAGTTGTACGAGAACGCGCAGGGTGGCAACACCGCGAGGTTGAAGTCCATCGTGACTGTTCCGTCAGGGTTCGGTACGACAAAAAGAAAGCGCCCGACGGAGTACGTTTCGGCCCCGTTTGTGAGGTCGGCGAAGATAATCTGCAACGCCTTTCCCGTGCCGATCGTCGCGAGTGAGACGGTGTGTTCGGCGTGCGTGAATTCGATTTCGCCGGGAATCACTTCGTACTTGGTCGAACCGAGTTGCTTACCAACCTCCAACGTTGTTCCCTCGGGATTGGGCTTCCATCGTCCGGTGACAACCCATTCGTCGTCATACTCATAGGCATCGATTCCGCCGTAGTTGAGGACCCATTCGCTCTGCTCGTCCCACACACGAAGCCCAAAGAGCCCATCTTCCGCAATTATCGTTCCGCACTGTGTTTCGGAGAATCGAATCGTCGGGGCGTCCTCGCCCGGCCCGTTGAGCAGAACTGTCCCGTCGACGGCGTCTCCGTTCACGGTGACGCCGTCCGCCGAGGCTGCGGTGAGTTGAAGACCACTACCCCCGTCTGGTCTCGGCGCCCAGATTCCGGGTACTCCCCAGACGCTCTGTTCGGAGTCGATCCACTGCGTCAATATCAGCGCGAGGCTTCCGAACGGCTCTCTGACCTGCGCTTCGCGGCGCGAATGAAACACCGCAAATCTGTCGCTCGCTTCAGTCATGTGTCAATTCTGCCCAGTAAGGCGCTCTCGCGGGTAAGGCTCACCGTGCCAGCGCGCGTCGGTACAGTTCGAGCATCATGTCAGTTCGTCGAGACTGTCGAAACTCAACGAGGTGACCAAGATCTCGTATTCCCCCCGCAGGAACGCGGTTCTGTGCGGCCGAATCCAACGCCCGTCCCATTGCCGCCGCCGTGATGTCCGAGGCGAGCGTGTACGAACCGGCGGGGAGGTCTGCCGCGATTTTGGCGTCGACGATGATGACGTGTGTCCCCATTGAAACCGCCTCGGTAACGGTCATCCCCTGGGTTTCGAAGTTGTTCGAAGACTGCACGAGGAAATCGACCTCTGCGATCACGTCCATCGC
>JAEMRP010000010.1 GCA_016463265.1 Microbacteriaceae bacterium
GCTTTACCCGCGGACGCAAGTTGCTGAAACTGCGTCAGCACCGTTGTCGGTTTGACTTGACGCAGGATTGCTTCTTCCAATTGGCGCTGGCGACCCATGCGCTCATAGTCGTCAGAGTCGCAACGTGTTCGGGCATACATCAGTGCGCGATTACCGTTGAGATGAGTCGCGCCGGCCGGAAAACTGTCGGTGATGGGTTCCCCTACAACACACACGTTCACGCGCTCCTCAATGAGGATATCCACACCACCGAGGGCATCGATGAGTCCGCTAAAACCGCGCATATCAAGGAGGACATAGAACTGGACGGGGATTCCGGTGATGGCTTCGACCGAATCCCGCATGGCCTCGACTCCCGGCGATGATCCAGCCGCAACCGCATCCGGATACAACTCTGCATGCTGTTCCGCCCACGGATAGATATAGGCGAAAAGGCACTCATCGCCGCAATTGAAACCGTCTGGCCATTCGGAACGCATCGGTGAATCCTTGGTGAACGGAGCGTTGTACAAATTTCGCGGAATTCCCACCACAGAGATTTGGCCGGAGTTCGCGTCGACGGTGACAAGACTGACCGAGTCTGGTCGAAGTCCAATCCGGTCAGTCCCGGCATCTCCGCCGAGCAACATGAAACTGTACTTACCTTCGATCGGCTCGACCGTCGGGGCATCAGCAAAAATACCCGCAATCGTGGCTCTCGTCACTCCCGCGAGATACGTCCCATACGCGGCGCCACCCGCAGGCCCACACATCGCGACGACAGTGAAAATCGCGACCCAGAAGCGAGTTCGGCCAGGGACATGAACGAACCGAACCAATCGAAACGTGTCGACGGCAGCAATGAACGAAATCAGCGCGAGAACAACCAGAATCACCTGTATGCCGAATAGCCCCCAATACGACACCCAGAAACCGAAGGTAACCCCCGCCGCGAGCAGGTAAGACACGAGCGTCGCAAGCCCGATGAGCAAAAGTGCCAGCCACGTGCCAAACAGGATTCGTCCGAGTCGACGATTTCCCGCGAGCAACTGTGCCGAGCCGGGGATAATCAACGACAGGATGATGAGCCACCACGCCCTACGGCGCATTACCGCCGCGTCGTGAAGGTCTGGGTTACGAATCGGTGATGTCAGACTCACGACAGCGAATCTTTGAGTGCAGCGTTTTTTTCGGCGACGAGGTCAGCCAAGGACAGGGAGTACTTGTCCAATTGAGCGGCGAGGGTCGGGCTCGAAATTGACAACATTCGAACCGCGAGCAACGCGGCGTTGGTCGAGTTTCCGATTGACACCGTAGCGACGGGAACTCCGCCTGGCATTTGGACGATGGACAACAGCGAGTCGAGCCCGTCCAACTGAGACAACGCAATCGGAACACCGATAACCGGCAAACTTGTGACCGAGGCCAGCATTCCCGGAAGATGGGCGGCGCCTCCGGCGCCCGCGATGATGACCGAGACACCATTCGAGCGAGCTTGTTTGCCCCACTCGATCATGGCCTCGGGGGTGCGATGGGCACTCAGCACCTGCACATCGGACGCGACGCCGAACTGTTCCAGGATGTCCTTGGCGGCGCTCATCGTTGGCCAATCCGAGTCGGATCCCATAACGATAGCGACGAGTGGCGTACTCACCCCTCCATGCTAAATGTCGGCATGAAAGATTTCCGCCGCGGCGCGCGCCCTGGCCATGGTGTCGGTGACGTCCGTTCCTGTCGCGGTGACGTGACCAACTTTGCGGCCTGCGCGCGGTTCCTTGCCATAGTTGTGAAGTTTGACGTCGCTCAATTGGGTCAAGCGGCTGTAACGCCCGAGGTCCATCGAACCGAACACATTCACCATTACCGCCCACGGGTGGAGCGATTTGGTCGAACCGAGAGGCATGTCGCAAATCGCGCGAAGGTGTTGTTCGAACTGGGACGTCACGCTGCCTTCGATCGTGACGTGGCCGGAATTATGGGGTCGCATCGCCAGTTCGTTCACGAGGAGGCGACCATCGTTCGTTTCGAACAACTCGACCGCGAGGACACCGTTGACGTTCAGGTCCTTCGCAATTTGCCGACCCAGTTCCGCGGCAACCTCGACGATGCGACTGTCGTCGGTTGGCGCAGGAAGAATCACTTCGGCGCACACGCCATTCGCCTGCGTCGTTTCGACCGCGGGCCAGACGGACGTTTCTCCGCTGGGGCGGCGGGCAACGAGCTGGGCGAGCTCGCGTGAGAAATCGACCATCTCTTCCATAAGGACGGGGCCTCGATGCAACCAGTCCGCGACCTGCGCGGCGTCGGTGACGACCGCGACTCCTTTGCCGTCATAACCACCGCGTGGCACTTTCGCGATGATGCGGCCGCCATTGGTATCGAGAAAACCCTTAACGTCAGCCGTTGTTTCGGCGACTCCCCAGACAGGAAGTGGGTGACCCAAGTCTTCAAGAATGTGCCGCATCACGATCTTGTCCTGAGCGACGGCTAGCGGCGCGGATCCTGGTCTCACGGCGACACCCGCCTTTTCGAGGGCCACGATGATGTCCGATGGCACGTGCTCGTGGTCGAACGTGATCACGTCCACGCCTCGGGCGAATGTCAAAACTGTGTCGAGGTCACGAAAATCCCCCACTGTCGTTGCGCGATCGCGGGCCGACGAATCGTTCGTTTCCGCCAGAACTCTCAGTTCAAGACCGAGTTCAATGGCGGGACCAATCATCATCCGGGCGAGTTGACCTCCGCCGATGACGCCGATGACTCGCACAGCACTCCTTTGGACGGGATGAGGACTGTTTCAGCCTACCGAACCGACTCGTCGCCCCCGAGGCGAAGGTGCGTAACGTCCCCCGCCACGAATTCTTCGGTGCCGTTCACGGTCTCGACGAGAAGCGAGCCTGTGAGCCCGAGCCCCGTCGCGCGGCCCGATGCGACACGGCCGTCGGGTAATTCAATCCAAACCTGACGTCCGACGGTATCAATGGCGCCCTGGAGGTCAGCCAGCAACTGGTCATCATCGAGGGTTTGGGCACTCCGAATCACCGCGTCGGCGAGCGCCGCCACGATGGTCGCGGAGGTGAGTGAGACGCCCTCCGCCACGAGGGACGTCACGGTGTCAGCCGAAAGCCCGTCGGGGATGCCCGTGACGTTGATGCCGATTCCGATGGCGATTCGATCCGCGTCCAGCGATTCGATCAGTATCCCTGCCACCTTGCGACCGCCGATGTGAACGTCGTTGGGCCACTTGACCGTCGTGAGAATTCCCTCCTGAGCGTGACCGGAGATGATGCCCGCCAATGCGACGGCGACACACAGTGGCAACCGTGTCATGTGGGCTGGCAAGCCCAGCGCAGCGCGTGAGATAACAACGGTCATCGCGACACCAGTTCCCGGGTCCATCGACCATATTCGGTCCATTCGCCCTCGTCCTGCGGTCTGGTCCGATGTCGCGATCACGTCACCGTGACCGAAATCGGTCGATTGAGCGGTTCGATTCGTCGATTCGACCTGATCAAACCAGTGAATGACCGCGACCACTAGCGCAGCGGATTCGACCAGGTTCGGCCGGCGACGGGTTCGCGAGGTGCGCGTGTGTCGCGAGTCCAGCCATCGACACGCTTGTCCTCTTCGACCGCTCCGCCTTCGCGCAGCATCCCCGCCACGACGGCGATTACCGCGGCTTCCTGCTCGGGAGAGGGGGAACCTCCCACGACGTGAATCTGCGTGAGCGGGTCAAGGTCCGGTGCTGGTTCGGCCATTAGAGCGGGATGTTCCCGTGCTTCTTGGCCGGCATGCTGGCGCGCTTCGTCCCGAGAGCACGCATCGAACGAATAATCGCGATTCGCGTCATGTGGGGGTAGATGACGTTATCAATCTCGCCACGCTCAGCGGCGAGGAATGGGCTCGCAACGTTCTGGGTGTACTCGCTCGCCAATTTCGCGCGAAGGGCGGCCACGTCTTCGCCCTTTTCTTCCGCTTCCTTGATTTCGGCGCGATACAAAATGTTGACGGCACCCTGACCGCCCATGACGGCCAGTTCTGCGGTCGGCCAGGCCATGTTGATGTCGGCACCGAGATGCTTGGAGCCCATCACGATGTACGCCCCGCCGTAGGCCTTGCGAGTGATGACGGTGATGAGGGGCACGGTCGCTTCGGAATAGGCGTAGAGCAACTTCGCGCCGCGGCGAATGACACCCTGCCACTCCTGGTCGGTTCCTGGCAAGAACCCGGGAACGTCGACAAGAGTGATGATGGGAAGCCCGAACGCGTCGCAAAAGCGAACAAATCGCGCCGCCTTCTCGCTGGCGTCGATGTTGAGCGTTCCCGCCATCTCCTTCGGTTGGTTGGCAACCACTCCGACCGGTTTTCCTTCGACACGGGCAAAACCGATAATAATGTTCGGCGCGAACAGCGGTTGCACCTCGAGGAACGAATTCTCGTCCACCGACCTCGCGATGACATCGAGCATGTCATATGGCTGATTCGCGCTGTCCGGGATGATCGAGTCGAGTTCGTTGTCCGCCTCTGTCGGGGTCTCGGACACCACGGATGCGTACAGAGGATGTTGAGCGAGGTTGTTCTGAGGCAAATAGGCGAGGATTGATCGCACGTAATCGAACGCGTCGGGTTCGTCACTCGCAAGATAGTGCGAAACTCCAGTGCGAACCGAGTGAGTCTCGGCTCCGCCGAGTTCTTCCATGCCGACGTCTTCGCCCGTAACCGCCTTGATGACATCGGGACCCGTGACGAACATTTGGCTCGTTTTGTCGACCATGACCACAAAGTCGGTGAGCGCGGGCGAATACACCGCACCTCCCGCAGCAGGCCCACAAATGATGGAAAACTGGGGGATGACGCCACTGGACTGGGTGTTGAGTCGGAAGATTTCGCCGTACTTGCCCAGAGCTGTCACGCCCTCTTGAATTCGAGCACCGCCGGAATCGAGGATTCCGATGATCGGAACACCCGCCTTCAAGGCGTATTCCTGAAGTTTGACGATTTTGGCACCGGCTGCTTCTCCGAGCGAACCGCCGAACACACTGAAGTCTTGGCTGAAAATTCCGACCTCGCGGCCGTGAATTCGACCCACGCCCATGATGACGGCGTCACGATCCGGACGCTTCCCAGAGTCGCCGAACGAGTCGCCCCGCGAACGAACAAACTTGTCGATTTCGGTGAAGCCGGTTCCGGGGTCGACGAGCTGCATGATGCGGGCCATCGCCGAATTCTTGCCCTTGGCTTTTTGCTTTTCTGCCGCGGCTGCTTGTGCCTCGTCGAGTCGCTTGAGCCGCGCGGCGAAATCAGCAATCCGCGCGGCGGTCGTCGCGGGTTGGGGGGTCGGTTTCTTCTCGGTCACGTAATTACCTTAGCGAGAGTGCGTTGTCGGGGCACCTATCCCCGCGGATTCCCGTCCTTGACAAACGTCACGATGGTTTCCACGTGGTGCGTGTGCGGGAACAAATCGAGGGCCCGAAGGCGCGTCGGGTGATAGCCGTGTTCGCGCGCAAAGGCGATGTCACGCGACAAGGCGACCGGGTCGCACGCGACGTAGACGATTTGAGCGAGGGCAAGTCGACCGAGACTAGCCATGACCTCACGGCCCGCTCCCGACCGCGGCGGATCGAGAACGACCGTCCCCGCAGCGAGTCGCGACCGTTCCGCCGGGGTCGCACGCTGATCGAGTGCGCGCAGCCATTTTTCGACCGTGCCAGTTTCGGCAAACGCACCGACCCACTCGCTGAGGTTTTCGCCCGCGTGTTCGGTTGCGCGCTCGTCTGATTCGACGCTCGTGACTCGGGTCGATGGTCCACCGAAATCGGCGAGCGCCACCGCGAACAAGCCAACGCCGCCGTAGAGGTCGAGGTTGAGCGCCGCGGCGTCGAAATGGACAGGGTCAATCGCGTCCCGAACCTCGGCCGTCAGGGTCACAGCTGCTTCGCGGTGAACCTGCCAGAAACCGTTGTCGTCGACTTGAAACTCGCGGTTTCCCACGCGTTCGCGAATGACCGTCGGTTTTTGTTCACCGACAATGAGCCGCGGGTCACCGATGGACGGTGACAGCACATCGACCGAACCGAACATCCCGTAGTTGTCGGACAGCGGTGCGAGGCGATTGATCCCTTCGGTTGCCAGCGGCAGGGACTTCACGGCGATGATGTCGTGCGACCGGCGGGCGCGTGGACCGACCTGGCCCTGTTCGTTGACGTGAAGGCGGACGCGCGTGCGCCACCCCAAACCGTTTCGTTCGTCGTCGCCGGGCAGAGCGTCCACGCGATCGAGCAGGAGTGCAATCGTGGCCTCGTCCAGTTTTCCGAACCGAGCGAGCGCGTCCTTCAGAACGTCGCGCTTGAGTTCACGCTGGTGTTCGAGGTCAATGTGCCCAAAATCCGCTCCGCCCACCCGGGCATGGATTGGTCGGTCGATTCCGGCTTCCGCCCAGACGTGAGGAACGCGGTACGGGCTGGGCGTGATGACCTCGATGGCGTCGGCGCGCCAGAAACTAGGCTTGGAGTCGTCGGTCACACGGGCGGTCACGGTCTCACCGGGGATTGCGTCGCTCACGAATACAACCCGTCCGTCGAGCCGCCCGACCGCGAAGCCACCGTGTGCTATTCCGGTCAGCGTCAGCTCAATGTCAGTACCCAGCGGTTCACCCATTTGCTCAGCCTACGGTCACGGTAGTGTCGGGCTGTGCGTCTCGTTCTCGCCTCTACGTCACCCGCTCGCCTTGCGACGCTTCGCGCAGCCGGTGTCGAACCGTTGACCATTTCCCCCGGTGTCGACGAGGATGCGGTCGTCGCGGCGGCGGGGCACCTCGAACCCGCTGCCATGGTCGAACTGCTGGCGCGGGCGAAAGCCGAGGCCGTTGCCGACTCTCACGGATCGACACTTGACGGACTCATCCTCGGCGGCGATTCCGCATTCGTCATCGACGGAATCATTCACGGAAAGCCCCACCTCCCCGAGGTCGCCCGCGAGCGCTGGCTGCGTCAACGCGGCCGGACGGGCGTCCTGTATTCCGGCCACTGGCTCATCGATCATCGAGGTGGTGAGAACCACGGCGGTGCTGGAATCGTGACACACGCCGATGTCACCTTCGCTGATGTGACGGACGCCGAAATAGATGCCTACATCGCGACGGGTGAGCCGCTTTACGTAGCCGGGGCTTTCACGATCGATTCCCTCGGCGGGCCCTTCATCGAATCGATTGTCGGCGACCCGCACACGGTCGTCGGTTTGTCGCTCCCCGCCCTGAGAAATCTTGTCCGGTCGTTCGGAATCGAATGGACCGACCTGTGGAATCGCTGACCTAGAGAGACAGAGAGCGTGCCGACCAATAGGCTAAAGGGCATGTCAGCACGCATTACCAAGGTCCTTATCGCTAACCGCGGTGAAATTGCTGTTCGCGTCATGCGCGCAGCGAAAGATGCGGGAATCGCGACTGTCGCGGTTTACGCGAATCAGGACATCAATTCTCAGCACGTCAAAATGGCGGACGAAGCCATCAGCCTGCACGGCACAACGAGTGCCGACACCTACCTCGTCATTGCCAAAATTCTCGCGGCCGCAAAACGAACGGGCGCCAACGCGATTCACCCCGGGTATGGATTTCTCTCCGAGAACGCGGACTTTGCCCGAGCCGTGGTGGATGCAGGAATCATTTGGATCGGACCGACTCCAGAGGCAATCGAACGCCTCGGTGACAAGGTCAGTGCTCGTCACGTCGCTCAGAAGGTTGGCGCTCCGCTCGCACCGGGGACACTGAACCCGGTCGAGACCGCCCAGGAAGTCCTCGACTTCGTGGATGTTCACGGGCTCCCCGTCGCCATCAAGGCAGCGTTTGGTGGCGGTGGACGTGGGCTCAAGGTCGTGCATACACGCGAAGAAATCCCCGAGCAGTTCGAGTCCGCGACGCGCGAGGCCATCGCCGCGTTCGGTCGCGGTGAATGTTTCGTCGAGAAGTACCTCGACAAACCCCGACACGTCGAGACACAGTGCCTAGCCGACCACAAGGGAAACGTGGTCGTCGTGTCAACGCGTGACTGCTCGTTGCAAAGGCGTCACCAGAAACTCGTCGAGGAAGCCCCCGCACCGTTCCTCACCGACGCTCAGCGAGACCTGCTGTATTCGGCGTCAAAGAACATCCTGAAAGAGGTCGGCTACGTCGGCGCGGGAACCTGTGAATTTTTGATTGGCGCCGACGGCACTATCACCTTCCTCGAGGTCAACACTCGCCTCCAGGTCGAACACCCCGTGTCAGAAGAAGTCACCGGCCTCGACCTGGTTCGTGAACAGTTCCGAATCGCCGAGGGCGGTCTCGTCGACTACCCGGACCCGATCATCACGGGCCACTCGATCGAATTTCGCATCAACGGTGAAGACGCCGGCGCCAACTTCCGCCCCACTCCCGGACCAATCAAAGCACTTCGCCTCCCCGGTGGCCCAGGCATCCGGGTTGATGCCGGTTTCGTTCCTGGTGACGTAATCTCTGGTTCATTCGACTCGCTGCTCGCCAAGCTCATCGTCACCGGTAGAGACCGAAAAGACGCTCTAGCCAAGGCTCGACGGGCGTTGAGCGAATTCCAGGTCGTTGGGCTCCCGACAGTGCTCCCGTTCCACCAACTCGTCGTGAACGATCCGGCGTTTGCTCCCGTGGGCGACGAACCCTTCGCGATCTATACGAGCTGGATTGAGACCGAATTCAACAACACCGTCGCCGAATATGCCGGCCTTATCGGCGCCGGTGAAGCGACCGACACCCGCCACGACGTCGTCGTCGAGGTCGACGGTAAGCGCATCGCCGTTTCGGTTCCCGATTCGCTGTTGCCGACGTCGGCTCGAATCCACAAGCCTCTTGCACCGGTGCGCTCCACGGCCGTTCATGCGTCCGGCGCGAGCGGAAACGACGTTGCCTCTCCGATGCAGGCGACGGTTGTCAAGGTCGAGGTCGCACCCGGCGATGTCGTGGTCAAGGGGCAGACCGTCGTCGTTCTTGAAGCGATGAAGATGGAACAGGCCATCACCGCGTCCCGTGACGGTGTCGTCGCCAAGGTCAGCGCCGAGGTCGGGACGACGGTCAAGGCCGGTTTCGTGTTGCTCTCGCTCGAAAAGAGTTCCTAGACATGATGCACAGTGGCTCACACCCCCTCGACGATCCTTCGGTAGACCCCCAGGAAGTGGCCCGCGAGGCCGCCACCCAAATCGCAAAAAAAGACGGGAGTGGCGAAGCACGACATCGCGCTGACTCTCGGCAGCGGTTGGGGTAAAGCGGCTGACCTCATCGGCGAGACGATCGCCGAATTCCCCGCCACCGAAATCACGGGGTTCTCGAAGCCCGCGGTCGAGGGTCACGTCGGAACGATTCGTTCGATTCGCACGGCCTCCGGTGCTCACGCGCTCATTATCGGAGCGCGCACTCACTTTTACGAGGACCACGGCGTTCGGCGGGTTGTGCATTCGGTTCGCACGGCTGCTGCAACCGGCGCCAAAATCATGGTGCTGACCAACGGGGCCGGTGGGCTCAAGGAGTCGTGGGGGCCCGGGACTCCCGTTCTAATTAGCGACCACATCAACCTCACCGCATCATCGCCTCTCGAGGGTGCAACGTTCATTGACCTCACCGACTTGTATTCGACCCGTCTGCGTGAGCTCGCTCGAAGCGTCAAACCCGACCTGGACGAAGGCGTTTATGTGCAGTTCCGCGGACCGCACTACGAAACTCCCGCCGAGGTACAAATGGCGGGACGCATGGGCGGACACATCGTCGGAATGTCGACGGCGCTCGAAGCCATCGCCGCTCGCGAATCCGGAATGGAAGTGATCGGTTTCTCGCTCATCACCAACCTCGCTGCGGGGCTCGGTGATCCCCTCAGCCACGCCGAGGTGATTGCTGCCGGCAAGGACGCCGAGCCCGTGATGTCGGCGTTGCTCGCCGACGTCGTCGCCGCACTCGTCAAGGGATAATCCGTGTCATCGCGTGACCTGATTGCCCGAGCAAACGCGTGGCTCGCGCAGGATCCCGACGCCGAGACCGCCGCTGAACTGGAAGCAATCATCGCCCGTGCCGATGCCGGTGACGAATCCGCATTTGCCGACCTCTCTGACCGTTTCGACACACGCTTGACGTTCGGCACGGCCGGACTTCGCGGCGAGTTGGGTGCCGGCCCGAACCGCATGAACCGAGTTCTCGTTTCTCAGGCCGCGCACGGGTTCGCTCAATTCCTCTTGGAACGCGAAGTGAAACCGAGCGTCGTAATCGGCTACGACGGTCGCGTGAATTCGGACGTATTCGCTCGGGACTCCGCCGAAATCTTCGCGGGGCTCGGTTTGCGCGTCATCCTGTTTGATCGCGCGATTCCGACACCCGTTGTCGCGACTGCCCTGCGCGAACTAGGGCTGAGTGCTGCGGTCGTCGTCACCGCGAGTCACAACCCGCCGCGCGACAACGGATACAAAGTGTATTTGGGGGGCAAGGATGCTGGGTCACAGATCGTGTCCCCGGACGACACCGACATCGAAGCCCTGATTCTGCACGCGACGAACCTGAACATCGCCGATTTCCCGCGGTCGAGCGTCTACAACACCGCTCCCGAATCACTCATCGACACGTTCGTGGAGAAAACTGCGGCGATCTCGACTCGACCCGCGACTCCCGTCCGATTCGTCTACACCGCGCTGCACGGCGTCGGGTGGGAGCTCGCAAATCGGTGTTATCTCGCCGCAGGATTGGGTGACGCAATCGTCGTCCCCGAACAGATCGAACCCGACGGCGCTTTCCCCACGGTGGCGTTTCCCAACCCAGAAGAACCAGGGGCTCTCGACCTCGCGTATGCGACGGCCGACCGGGCCGGAGTGGAACTCATCATCGCGAACGACCCCGATGCAGACCGGCTCGCGGTCGCTATCCGAGACAACGGCGCATGGCGTCGACTGACCGGAAACGAGGTCGGAAGTCTGCTCGGGTGGCGCGCCGCCGAGCGCAGCAAGGGAACCGGAAAACCCGCCGCTCTCGCCGCGTCGATTGTCTCGTCCCCCGCTCTTGGCGCGGTTGCCGCAGACTACGGAATCGAGTTTTCGTACACGCTGACGGGGTTCAAGTTCGTCAACCGTGTACCGAACCTCATTTTCGGTTACGAGGAGGCACTGGGGTATCTCGTCGACCCAAACAAGGTTCGCGACAAAGACGGCATCTCGGCCGCGATTGATTTTCTGTCGATGGCTGGTGAGCTCCAAGAGCGCGGGCTGACCATCGCCGATCACCTCGTGGAATTCGCCGACAGATTCGGCGCGTTCGCGTCGACCCAGATTTCACTTCGCGTCGCCAATTTGTCGGACATCCCCGCCATCTCGTCGAAATTCCGCGATTCGCCGCCGGCGATGCTCGGCGGTCGTGCGGTGACGGCCGTAGACGATTTTGCGAACGGATTCGAGAACTTCCCTCCGACGGACTTGATTCGGCTGACAATCGACGGTGGCTCACGCGTCATCGTTCGCCCCTCGGGCACAGAGCCGAAGCTCAAGATCTACATCGATGCGGCCGTCACCGAGGGGTCGGACCGATCGGCCCGTGTCGCTGACGTCGTCGCGGCCATCGAATCGGACCTCCGGGCATTTATCGCATGACCAAAACCGAGGGCACCGTTGCTTGATTTCGCCGACGAAGATTTCCTCGTCGACCCGTATCCTGCCCTCGCCGAGGCTAGGGCGGTCGGTAAACCGCTCTGGCACGAACCGACCGGGATGTTCCTCGCCGCGCGTCACACCGACGCCAACGCGGTATTGCGCAATAAGTCGCTCGGCAGGATTTTCACACCGAAGACTCCCGATAACGAATGGCATGACTTTAACTACCTGCATTCGGATTCGATGCTCGATTCCGAGCCCCCCAAGCACACACGGTTGAAGTCGCTCGTGAGCAAAGCATTCAATCCGCGCACAATCACCGCCCTCACGCCCCACATCGAGCGGCTCACAACAGAACTGCTCGACGACTGTGCGGAAAAACTCGAAACGGACGGCACATTCGATGTTCTCGCTGATTTTGCCGAGCCGCTTCCGGTCAAGGTCATCGCCCACATGCTCGGGTTCCCCGACGCCGACGAGCACCTCTTGCGGCCGTGGTCGCAATCCATCGTGAAGATGTACGAGGTCAACCCCAGCGAAACCCACGAGACCGAGGCTCGTGCTTCGGCGACGGAATTTGCCGACTATGTTCACGGTTTGATGCAACTTCGGAAGGCGTTCCCCGGAACCGACCTCATCAGCACCTTGGCTGCTGCTGAAAAGGACGGCGAGCGCCTCAGCGTCGAGGAACTCATCGCGACGTGCGTGTTGCTGCTCAATGCGGGACACGAAGCCAGCGTCAACGGGTTCGGAAACGGCATCGTGGCCGCATTGAAAAGACCCGCCGTGATGCAGCCTCTGCGCGACGACCCCCGCATCGTGTCTGGCACCGCCCTCGAGGAATTCCTTCGGTTCGATTCGCCGTTGCAACTTTTCGAACGCACCGCGACCACCCACACCGAGATCAACGGGGTCGCCATCCGACAAGGGCAAAAGATTGCTGCGCTGTTGGGCGCGGCCAACCGCGACCCCGACGTGTTCGACGACGCCGACTCCATGGACTTGACCCGGGAGCCGAACCAGCACATCGCGTTCGGAGCGGGAATTCACTTCTGTATCGGTGCGCCGCTCGCACGACTGGAAATGAAAATCTCGTTGCCGGCACTCATCGAGCGCTTCCCCACTCTTGAACTCGCGGGCGAACCGACTCGTCGCCCCACCTTCGTACTGCGGGGATACGACGCAATTCCCGTCACCTAGGGCCTCGACCTAGCGCTATGGGGTCTTCGCGAAACTCATTCCCGCGAAGTTGAACGGATAGGCGTTCCACCCCCAGTCAAAACCCGAGCCGTTGATTTTGAGTTCAAACCCTATGTTCTTGTGCCTGTCGAGACCGACGAGACGGATTCCGCCGCCCTCGCTCGCGTAATCCACCAGATAGCTCGTGCCGTGCTGGTAGATGCTCGAGCAAATTGGGCTCCATAGAGCCGGCGAGTGGTCAAATCGCCAGACTTCCTTTGCCGTCTGCTTCCTCAGGTTCAGCGAATACTGACGCGGTACTGACTCGGATCGACCAGCGCCCGACGGAGAGTGGGCAAAACTTGCGAGACCGTTATCGAACAACATCAAGTTCCCGGCCGACGTAAACGAAACGGCGTGATGCCCAATCGGAGGATTAGTTCCTGCCGGAAGGTCAAGCGCAAAGGCGCGGAGGGACGGGTAGGTGTACCACGCCTTGTCCGGGTCGCCCAGAATCCACTTGATTTTGTCGTCGTCGTACCCAATGCCGATTACAAAGTCTTCTCGTCCTGACAAAACGAGTTGATTCTTCTGCTTCCAATACGTTGCTGCGTTGTTGTGGAACCAGTCGTCTCCCTGTCTAACGAAAGCGCTGGGGTCGTCACCGCCTTCGATCATCGCCTTTCGCACGATGTCCGCGACGTCCCACGTCTCCAGAACCTCGCCGTTTGTGTCGACTTCGATGACGTCCGATTCGACGTCAGGAGACTTGTCGAACTCAAGAAGCATCCCCTCTCGACCCGGGTCGATGTTGTGGTGGAAATTGGAGTATCCGGCCGCCGAGTAATTCCCCACCGAGTGGGAATCACCGAACGGCGTGATTTCGTAAAGGTCGCTACCGTTTCCTACATAAAAATTGTTC
>JAEMRP010000122.1 GCA_016463265.1 Microbacteriaceae bacterium
CTTCTTTCCCAACAACGCATTTCCGCCGTAGGCCGAACCGAACGACCAGATTTCGCGGGTCTCCGGGAAGTGGCTGATGTATTTCGTCGAGTTGCACGGCCACGCAACGTCGACTTCACCATTATCGAGAGGCGCGCCGACCGAGTGAACCGCCCTCACCCAATCGCCGCCGTCTTCGATGACGTCGAGTGCGATGCGACCCATTCGAGTCATCGTTCCCATCGAGACAACGACATAGGGCGAGTCCGTGATCTCGACCCCGACGCGGGTAACGGGCGAGCCAGTCGGCCCCATAAGAAATGGAATGACGTACATGGTTCGGCCCCGCATCGATTCGCTAAAGAGTCCGGACAGCGTCGATCGCATGTCGTCGGGATCGTGCCAATTGTTGGTCGGACCGGCATCACGCTCGAACTCGGAACAGATAAACGTTCGTCCCTCAACGCGGGCAACATCGTCGGGGTTGCTCCTCGCGAGGAACGAATGTGGGCGAAGCTCGTCATTGAGCGGGATGAGGGTCTCGGATGCGACCATCTCGGCGATGAGTGCCTGGCGCTCGCCGAGTGAACCGTCACACCACTGAATCTTCGCCGGTTTAGACAGGCGAGCGATTTCGGACACCCAACTGCGAAGATCTTCCCGCGTTGTCGGCAACGCACGCACAGATTTAGTGGCGGGGGACCGGGTGGACAAGGGGAACATGTTTTCAGAATTCTCCTAAAAATGCCAACACGCGGACAATTTGTGCCGAAAGAATTTGCTTTATTGCGTTTTATGAAACTTTTTGCGTATTCTGGCACGATGAATATGTCCCCAACCCTGGGCCGGCGAATCCGACACTTCCGCCAGCGCGCCAATCTGACGCTCGATGCCCTGAGTGACAAGGTGGGTTTGTCAGGAAGTCAACTCTCGATTATCGAGAACGGCAAGCGTGAGCCCAAGATTGGGCTCGTCACCGCGGTCGCCGCAGCCCTCGGCGTCAGTGTTGCGACACTCCTCGAGACCGGGGCGCCTGACGAGCGCAGCGCAAAAGAGCTCGAGCTCGACGAACTGCAACACTCGGCGCTCGCTACTCGATTGGGAATTCCGTCGACTCGTGTCGGTAAGACCATGACCGACGAGACGCTCGACGCGCTTCTGGGTTTGCACCGCGAGATTGTGCGACGCGAGACGACCGCGATCGCGACTCCGGAGGAAGCGCGCCGCGCAAACACCGAACTGCGGCGTGCGATGCGCGACATCAACAATTACCGCCCGGACCTCGAGGCGATTGGCCAAGACCTGTCGGACCAGGTTGGTCACACCACGGGCGCTCTCACTCACCGCGAGATGAGTCAAATGGCGGAGCGCCACGGGCTTGACATCATTTACGTGGATGACCTACCAGAATCCGCGCGCAGCATCACCGATTGGGCGAATGGACACGTCTACCTACCGCCCGCGTCGATCCCCGGTGGACACGGTCTTCGATCGATGGCGATTCAGTCGATTGCCCATCGAATCCTTGGCCATGACATCCCCTCGAGTTATTCGGAGTTTCTGAAGCAACGCCTCGAGATCAACTATGTGGCCGCCGCCGCCATCATGCCGGGTCGTCAAGCAGTCGAATTCCTCTCCAAAGCCAAGTCCGAGCGCAACATTGCCGTCGAAGATTTCCGCGACGCGTTCGGGGTGACGCACGAATTCGCGTCGATGCGATTTACCAACCTCGCGACGAGCCATCTCGACATTCCGGTCCACTTTCTGCGCGTCGGCGATGACGGCGCCGTCCACAAGGCATACGAGAACGACGGACTGCCCATTCCGACGGATGTGACCGGGGCTGTCGAAGGACAGCGGCTCTGCCGGCAGTGGAGTGCTCGGGTCGCACTCGAGCGCGTCAATCGAACAACCGAATACCACCAGTACACCGACACCCCCGATGGCACGTTCTGGGAGTCGACGCAAACGGGTGCGGGAGTCGACGGCAGTTTCTCGATCACGGTCGGAGTTCCCTTTGCCGACTCGAAGTGGTTCCGCGGACGCGACACCGCCGATCGCAAGGTCTCGACCTGTCCCGACCCGACCTGCTGTGTACTGCCGTCGGACGACCTCACCGCGAAATGGTCGGGGAACACGTGGACGAGCGCGGCGATGCACTCGCAGGTGCTCACGCCACTTCACCGAGGAAGCTTCCCCGGAGTGGACGATCGGGCGGTGTTTGAATTTCTCGAGCGGCACTCTGCGCAGTAGTACGCTGGTCGAACAAGCCCCTTTAGCTCAGTGGATAGAGCGTCTACCTCCGGCGTAGAAGGTCGCAGGTTCGAATCCTGTAGGGGGTACCCCTTAACTCACCTGATGAGCGACTTAAGATGGACGTATGAACCCCGACGCGTTGAGCACCGCTATCGCCGACGCGACGCGCACGGTAATCGGCGCTCGCGATAAGGCGGTCGCAGCGGAAATCACCGACACAATGGTTGCACTCGAGCGCCCCAAGAATCGCGATCACGGTGATTGGGCGACGTCGATTGCGATGAAGGTCGCCACGCGCGTTGATATGAATCCACGTGATGTTGCTGGCGAACTTCACGCCGCCCTCTCGGCGATTGCGGGTATCAAGTCGGTTGACATCGCGGGACCGGGATTCCTCAACATCACGTTGGATGCCGCGGCAGCGGGCGAAATCGCTCGAACCATCGTGACGGCAGGTGCCACCTTCGGCCACAATGACACTCTTGCCGGACAGTCCATCAACCTGGAATTCGTCTCAGCAAACCCGACCGGGCCGCTGCACATCGGTCACACCCGTTGGGCCGGTCTCGGTGATTCGATTGGTCGCGTTCTGAGGGCATCGGGTGCAACGGTCGCCAGCGAGTTCTATATCAATGACGCCGGTACTCAGATGGATGTCTTCGGAGAGTCGGTCCTGGCGGCCGCGCTCGGCGAACCGACCCCCGAGAACGGCTATCCGGGGGAATATGTCCAGGAACTGGGCAAGACCGCGCTGGCGCGTCGTCCGGACCTCGCCGATCTGCCCCGCGCCGAGGCCATCGCCATCGCGCGCGACATCGGGTATGAAGTGCAACTTCAGGAAAACAAAGATTCACTCACGCGATTCAACGTCGAGTTCGATGTGTGGTTCAGCGAACGCGACCTGCACGCGGGTGGCGACGACTCGCTCGTCGAAAAGGCGATCGAACGACTTCGAGCCCAAGGACACGTCTACGACGACGACGACGCGGTGTGGGTTCGAACCACCGACTTCGGCGACGACAAAGACCGAGTGATTCGCCGAGGTAATGGTGTTCACACCTATTTCGCGGCCGATGCCGCGTACTACCTGTCCAAGGGCGACCGCGGCTACCAGCACAAGATCTACCTGCTGGGCGCCGACCATCACGGATATGTTCACCGCCTCAAGGCGCTCGCGGGCGCAGCGGGCGACGACCCGAATAAAGACATCGAAATCCTGATCGGTCAACTCGT
>JAEMRP010000123.1 GCA_016463265.1 Microbacteriaceae bacterium
GCGCCGATCGTGATTGGCTAACTCAGGGTTTTTCTGGCAGACTAAAGACTTGTGTCCATCTCGTAGGACCCTCTAACCCTGCGAAATGGCGTCCTGCTTCCGCATTCGAGCAACCCCACGCTTGAACCGCGGTGCGTCATCGCAAACAAATCTGGAGAAACGTGGCCGTCAAAATCCGCCTTAAGCGCATGGGTAAAATCCATTCGCCGCACTACCGCATCGTCGTCGCTGATTCGCGCACCAAGCGCGACGGGCGTTCGATTGAAGAAATCGGTAAGTACCACCCCACCGAAAACCCGTCGCTTATGGAAATCAATTCCGAGCGCGCGCAGTACTGGTTGTCGGTCGGCGCTCAGCCAAGCCCACAGGTTCTCGTCATCCTTAAACTTTCGGGTGACTGGGGCAAGTTCAAGGGCGACAAGTCCGCGAAAAACATGATCATCACGAAGGACGCCAAGACGGTCTTTGCCGAGGACTCCTCGAAGAAGTCGGTTATCCGTCCCCGTGTTGAAAAGAAGGTCGAGGAGGTCGCTCCGGCAGCCGCCGAGGTCATCGAAGAGACCACCCAAGCACCCGCCGAGGCTGTCGAATCGACACCCGAAGCAGCAACGGAAACGGTCGACGCCGTCGTCGAAACTGCTGACGAGGTTGTCGTCGACGAGGCACCTGCTGAAGAGGCACCTGCTGACGAGGCACCTGCTGACGAGGCACCTGCCGACGAAAAAGCCGAATAAGTCTGATGCTGGCGGCCGCCCTTAAGCACCTTGTCTCGGGAATCGTCGATCACCCGGAGAGCGTCACTGTTGTGGCAAAAAGCACTCCGCGTGGCGACCTTCTCGAGGTCTCGGTGCACCCGGACGACCTCGGTCGTGTCATTGGGAAGGGCGGGCGCACAGCAAAGGCCTTGCGCACACTAATCGCGGCAATCGCCGACGGCAAGCGCATTCGCGTCGACATCGTCGACACCTCGGAATAATGACCTCCGCGAAGAGGCCCGAATCTGGTCTGCGCGTCGGTCGACTTCTCAAGGCCCACGGGCTTAAGGGCGCGATCAAACTCGAGTTGTATACCGATGACCCCGCCCTGCGGTTTGTGCCCGGGTCGGTCTACACGCTTCAGGTTCCGGACGAATCACCCTGGGTTGGCAAGACCGTATCTCTGAAAGAACTCAAGTGGTACAACGACCAGGCGGTGGTTTTCCTCGAGGGAATCGACGACCGCGACGCCGCTGAGTCCCTTGTCAAGGCGATTCTCTGGGTCGACGAAGCCCAGGATTCCCGTCCCGTTGAGGAAGACGCGTGGTACGACTACCAACTAATCGGTCTGACCGTTCGCCGCAACGGTCATGCCGTGGGCACCATCACTCGGGTTGACCACTTCCCGGCTCAAGACCTTCTCATTATCGACACGGGTGATACCGAGGTTCTCGTCCCGTTCGTCAAGGCGATTGTCACGCGTGTTGACATCGAAGCGGGAACAATGGATATTGACCCCCCGATCGGACTCTTTGAGGACCCGGTCGATGACGAGTCCGAATCGGCCGACGCGTAGAGTTTGTCTCGTGCGCATCGACATCGTCACCATCTTCCCCGAGTTCTTCGGAGTGCTCGATGTTTCTCTCGTAGGTAAAGCACGGGAATCGGGATTGCTGACGATCGAAGCGACGAATCTGCGTGACTTCACCCACGACGTTCACAAGACCGTCGACGACAGTCCTTTCGGTGGCGGCGCGGGCATGGTCATGCGCCCCGAACCGTGGGGCGAGGCGCTCGATTCGCTCGTGACCGACGACACCGTGCTGGTTGTCCCGTCACCCGCCGGCGAACTGTTCACTCAGGCCACCGCTCGAGAACTGTCCGACGAACCGCACCTCGTTTTTGCGTGTGGGCGCTACGAAGGCATCGATCAGCGGGTCATTGACCACTACGCGGGTCGGATCCGCGTGCGCGAACTTTCGCTCGGGGACTATGTTCTCAATGGCGGCGAAGTCGCGACGATGGCGATGATCGAAGCCATCACTCGACTGGTGCCCGGAATGGTGGGTAATCCCGCCTCGCTCGATGAAGAGAGCCATGAGCACGGTCTTCTCGAGTATCCGTCGTATACCAAGCCTCAGGAGTGGAGAGGACTCACTGTCCCCGAAATCCTTCTCAGTGGCCACCACGCCAAAATTGCCGAGTGGCGGCTCGCGCAACAGATCGAACGAACGCGTGTGCGTCGTCCTGATCTGCTCAGTGACTGACCCGTGTCACCCGCAAACAATCCTGCTCGAGTCGGGGAGGAGTAGGTTTTGCCTGCCGGGGAGCGTTAACAGCACTGCGGCCCCAGCATTACGCTGAGGCCGCAGTGTTTGCCCAAGGGCGGTCAAACAGTTTGTTTCGAAGTGCTTAACCGTTAACCCGGCGGTCGACTACGAACATCTGGTCCATCCAGTAGAACTTGTTCGAGGACAACTTCAAGTAGACCTTCGTGATGCCATTTTTGTTGAGGTACTTCGAGTCAACAACGATGGAGAAGGCTCCAGTCGTCTGGGAGTCGGTGTACGTCGAAGCAACCATCTTGCCCTTGGCGTAGGCCTGAATCTTGATCGTGCCCAGGTCATGAGCAACGGTGGCCAATTCAGCGTCACCGTAGATACGAACTGCCCTTGCGCCAGTGGTCTCCCAGTCTTCTTGATCAGCGACGATTTCATCACCGACGGTGATGTCTGCGGTCATGTTGAACTTGTTGCTGTAACCAGCGTCTGCCGCACAATCGTTGGCAACCCTCGAACGAAGAACGTATTCTCCAGCCTTTGAGGGCGCGGGGATGATCTTGTTCGAGACGACGCCGCTCAGGCCGGAACCTACTGTAGTTGCCTTCTCAGTCCTGGTAACAGAGCCGAGGGTGGTGATAACCTTGCAACCCTTGCGAACGTAGTCAACCGTGTACTCTACGCCGACACCAGCGTCAACAGCTGCGCTGGATACGCTTACCTCGGGGTAGTTGTTAACGGCGGCAGTGGCGCTAGGTGCAAACGCGACTCCCGTGAGCAGGGCGATCGCCGAAGCGACTCCTACTGCCTTTGTGTTTTTCAACATTGTGATATTTCTCCTTGTTTGGTTGTGCAATCTTTCGATCGCGTAGTCCTAACGATACATACGGTGTTTCCAAATGTGCAGAGAAATTGCCAGACGTTATCAAGTCGTTACACTCGCGACATTGGGGATCAGTAGATACGTTCGCTCAATCAACGCGTCATAAACTTCGGGTTTCACAGGTACCGAGCAGTGAGAACAATCGGCCCCTCTGGCGTAATGGCGATGGTGTGCTCGCTGTGAGCGCCGCGTGAGCCATCGGCCGACCGCAAAGTCCAACCGTCAGCATCGGTGAAGATTTCGTCGGTGTCGCGCATGAACCATGGCTCGATGGCGATGACGAGTCCTTCACGAAGTTTGTATCCGCGACCGGGTCGAC
>JAEMRP010000124.1 GCA_016463265.1 Microbacteriaceae bacterium
GGTGATTGCCCTCGAGTTGCTCGCGACCGGCAAGTGGTCGGGTGCCGGAGTCCTCGGCCCCGAGGCATTCGATGCGGTGCCGTTCCTCGACCTCATGGCCGCCGCTGAATCCGACGGTGGCTACGGACAACCGTGGGGCATGCGCGAGCACTAAATCGGTCTAGTTGTAGAACTTCGGCTTCGCCGCGTAGGTGACCGTTTCGTTGGCTCCCGAGTTCAGCGCCTTCACGCCGGCATCAACTGCGGCGGCAGCGAGGTAGCCGTCCCACGCGCTCGGGCCGTCAATCGTCCCGATGGCGACGGCGTTGACCCAGCGCTGAATCTGATTGTCGTACGCTGCCGCAAATCGGGTTTTGAACGACATGTGTTCGGACGTTGAAATCGATCCGTCAAAGAAGCGGGTCATTCCGGACGTGCGTCCGATCTCGGCGATTCCCTTTTGGAACACCGCTTCGGTCTTCACCTGATAGCCGAATTGAACGGAAACGTTCATTTCGACCGTTGCGAGGAGACCACTCTCGGTTCCCAGGAGCACGAGGATCGGTTCATTAAGGCCCTCGGGCGACAGTGTGTTTCGCTTCATGTGCTTGACCTCGACCGACGTGATCGGTGAGTCCGTAAGGAAGCGAACCGCATCAATTTCGTGAACGACGGAATCAAAAATCAACATGTCGTTGTGATAAGTGTCGGGAACTGTCGGATTGCGGTGTGCGCAGTGCAACCCGAGGAGCTCGCCTGATTCGCCCGATGCGATGAGATCGCGCAGTGCCATGTATCCCTCGTCAAACCGTCGCATGAAACCAACCTGGATGAGCTGTTTTCCGCAAGCGACCTCGGCTTCGACGATGCGAAGCGACGACTCCGTGTCGGTAGTCAGCGGCTTTTCACAAAGGATGGGTAATCCCGCGTTGAGTGCGGGCAAAAGCACGGGTTCGTGGAATTGGCCGGGAGTGGCAATGAGAACCGCGTCCATCGCCTTGGCGGCGATTGCATCGTCGGTGTTCGGGTACCACGCTGCCCCTGGGGCGTTTGCGAGCGCCGCCTTTGCTCGTGCTTCATCTGGCTCGACGATGACGGACACGTGCGCGCCGACAATTCGCTGTCCGATTCGACTGACGTGATCTGCGCCCATTAGTCCTGCGCCGATGACGGCTACCCGGAGTTCGCTCATTATTGTGGTGCTCTCTTTTCGCTAGATGAAACGTGCGGCGTGAGTGCACGACGCGATGTGCTGAGCGGTTCGCTCAGCGATTGGGAATGGGAAATCGATGTCGCAGCCGTACATGTCTTGTTCGACGATCGCGAACATGTCCGCGTCAATCTCGGCGGCCTTTTCGAGAATCGGCGCAAACTCGGGAACACCGTCAAAGCCGGGTTCCGTCATCACGCCAGCCGCCACTGCGTCGACGAACGGCATGTCGTTTTTTAGCGCATCCGCCAAGATGTCGGGGTGTACCTGTTTGAGGTGCAAATACCCAATGCGCTCGGGGTAGGCGTTCATCAGTTTGACGTTGTCGCCGAGGTAATAGGCGAAGTGCCCCGTGTCGAGGCACAGGTTTGTATATTCGGCCGAAGTTTCGTGAAGGAACCGTTCGACCTCTTTGTAGGTTCCGATGTGGCTGTCCGCATGGGAATGAAATTGCTGCTTGATTCCGAATTCTTCGAGAAGCGCCTTGCCTAGACGGTCGTGGCCTTCGGCAAGTTTCGCCCACTGCTCATTGGTGAGGGTCCGCGACTCCAGCACGGCCGCGGTCGAGTCTGAACGCCACAGGTCGGGGATTACCACGAGGTGCTCAGCACCCAGTTGAGACACGAGCCCAGCAACGTCTAGAGCTTGGTCCCAGGCGCGCTTCCATTGGTCGTCATCCTTGTGAAAGCCCGTGAAAACTGTTCCTGCGGACAAGGTGAGTTCATGTTCCTCGAGCACGTCAGCCAGTTGCTTCGGATCTGTCGGGAGATAACCATAGGGTCCCAGTTCAATCCAATGATATCCAGACGCCTGGACCTCGTCGAGGAACCTTTTCCACGGGACCTGGTTCGGGTCGTTTGGGAACCAAACGCCCCACGAGTCCGGCGCTGTGCCCACGCGGATTTGTTGTGCCATTATTTTATTCCTGATTCCTCCGAACCACATTCGTCGTGGTTTCGGCTAATAAGTAGGGGCACGTACCAAACCCTAGTTGGCACGTGCCAGTGTTCAAATTACCACAATAACGAATCGGTCGCAACAGTACTCAAAAAAACAAAGATTTTTTATGGCACGTGCGCGTCGTATTCTCCTCGTACCACGTAGGGTTCTTGGGCCATAAGCGGTGGCGTGGAGAAAAAATGGTGCGGCAGTTTCCACATCGTGCTAACACTTCTAGAATTGTCACCATGGTTACGAAATCGTCGCTCACTCCAGCAGAGCCGAAGCGCCCAACGATGGGTGATGTCGCGAAAAGAGTCGGTGTCTCGCGACAACTGGTGGGATTGGTGTTTCAAAACGCACCCGGCGTTGGTGCGACTACCGCCGCCAAGATTCGCGCAGCCGCAAAAGAGATCGGCTATCGACCTAACCTGGCGGCGCAATCGTTGCGCCGCGACTCGTCAAATTACATCGGGTTCATGTTCCATTCAGATCACTCGTCGATGCAAGGGATCTTGCCCGCGATGTATAAACATGCGAAAGCAGCCGGATACCAAATTTTGATGAGTGTTGTCTCAGAATCGCACAGCGAGAATGATGCTATCGAGGAATTGATCGGACACCGCTGTGAAGGAATCGTGCGGTCAAGCTCCCACATCCCAATATCTCGATTACAACGGCTGGCACGTGAGATACCCCTGGTGAGCTTGGGGCGTCGACTGGAAAACGTTCGAGCCGGGATGGTTTCGTCAAACGGTGAGGCGGGTGTTTTCACCATCACCAAGTATCTGATCGGGCTCGGCCATACCGATATCGCCTATGTCTTTGGAAAGTCGATGCGCGACGCAGGGTTTCGTCTCGAGGGATACATGGCCGCCATGGAGGTCAACAAACTCACGCCACGCGTCGTAACCATCGACGGCGATTTCGCTGAGCGAGGTGGTGCCAATGCCGCTAACATCCTGTTAACTGAAAATCTCCCCACCGCCATCATTTGCAACAACGATCAGAACGCTCTCGGTTTAACCCATCGGTTGTTACAAGTAGGACTTCGAATCCCCGACCAGGTATCCGTTGCCGGCTATGACGACACTGTTGCGAAGTTCCCGTTCCTCGATTTGACGACCGTGCGCCAGGACCCCGATGCTATGGCTAAAGCGACCATTGAAGACCTTGTTGCACGAATCAAAGGCGAGAAGATTTTGTCTGAGACATTCCTCACCGACGTCAGTCTCATCGTGCGTTCAAGCACTGGTAAGCCGCGGCGCGACCCCAATTTACGCGCATAGAAC
>JAEMRP010000125.1 GCA_016463265.1 Microbacteriaceae bacterium
CGACCCGCCCCTATCGCGCAGCGCGTTTGGGAACCGAGGTGCACTTGTGGATTGAACGCGGTGCGGTCGACGATGATTTCGTTGACGGATGGGACGAAGCGAACGACCTCCCTGATTCCGACGACGGAATGCGAAGGTTGAAAGACGCCTACCTCGCGTCGCGGTGGCCCGGACTCACACCCGAACACACCGAATTAGAGATTCTCCTTCCCCAAGGAAAACACATCGTGGTGTGCAAGATTGACGCGGTCTACCGCATCGACGGTCGTTGGGTTGTTGTCGACTGGAAGACCGGAGCGAAACCGACCGAACTGGAAAAAGACGCCAAGGCGATGCAGTTGGTGTTGTACCGCCGCGCACTCGCCGCGCTGCTCTCAATTGATGTGACCGACGTCGACGCGGTGTTGTACTACATCGCTCATGACTGGGAATGGACCGTGGAACCCGAGCGTCTCGCGCGTCTCGAGGCACCTCCCATCGATAGCTAGAGCGGCTCGGGCGTCGGTTCGCCTCGCTGTGTCGCCGTCGTGGCGGTTCGATGTTCTCCGAACACCAGTGTCGTCGGAGACTTCGGCAGAGCGCCGAGATCGGTCGCGGGATTGTGCGTCACCGTGGTGAGGAGGATATTCAGCATGGCAACCGCATCCGCAACGATTCCGTCGTCATGTGAATCAGCGCCGTGAATGAGCCAGCGGGCGACATCTAATTCCGAGGCGAAGCGCGCCCGGTGCGCAAGGCGCCTATCATTCGTTGGGCGTTCGGCCGAATAGAGGCTCATGAATTCAGCGGCGTCATCGGCACCGAACCGGGCGAACACTCGCCACAGGTCGTCAGCGGGGTCGGCAACACGAGCGCCCGCCCAGTTGATGATGCCTGACACTGTTTCTCCATCCATCAGAACTGCATCGAAGTCCAGATTGCCGTGGGTGATTGTGGGCGTGAACTGCCACATCCCGGCGTCTTCGATTGCCGCGTCCCAGCGATCGAGAAGCGGGCTCGGAACCTTGGTCGTCTGGTGTGCGCGATCAATGATTCCGGCTGCGTCCCGCAAGCTGTCGAGTGAGGTCGTCGCGGGAATCACATTTCGCGTGACGATCGACGCTGGCAGGCTATGGATTGTCGCGATGGCCGAAGCAAGCGAGGGGATTGCGCCACGTGCGTCCTTGACGCTCGACAACGGAGATCCGCTGGTTTCCTCGGTGACCACAATTCGCCGCTTGTCATGGGAACCCGCAGCGAGAGTGTGGGGGACTCCGAACGGCAACCGTTCCCGCACTCCGGCCCCGAGGAGTTGCCCAACACGGTGCTCCGCGTTCTGCAGGTCCGCCGAAGCCGCCGTCAATGGCGACGAAATCGAAATCACGCGATCGTCCGATGTCCGGCACGTGACGCGATCAAAGTCGGTGGTCGACGAGTCCCGATAGCCGTCGATTTCGAGGGACGGAATCTCTGCAACCGCCCACGCGGTTAGCATGATGGGGGACAATGCCATATCCGTACTTTAAGCCGAACCCGCGTCCGTTCAGGTTTGCCACGCGAGAGGAACACGATGAGCGCACTCATTGAATCTCTCGATGAAAACCAGCGCAAGGTGGCGCTTGCGCTGGTCGGTCCTGTGCGAGTACTCGCTGGTGCCGGGTCGGGAAAAACCCGGGCCATCACTCATCGGATCGCGTATGGCGTTGAGACGGGCGTTTACAGTGCGGAAAAGGTGCTCGCACTGTCGTTTACGGTCAAGGCTGCGGGCGAAATGCGCAGTCGGCTCAGCGAACTTGGCGTCGAGGGCGTTGCGTGTCGCACCTTCCACTCCGCGGCGATGCGGCAATTGGCCCACTTCTGGCCCGACCTCATCGGCGGTGATTTGCCGAAGGTTCTGCATTCCAAAGCTGCGACACTTAAGCGCGCTGCAGCGCAATTAAACATTCGTGCGACCGACGAACTACTTCGAGGAATCGCGGCAGAGATCGAATGGCGAAAAGTTCGACTGTTGTCGATGGATCACTATCAGACGGTTCTGCCCGAGCGACCGCTTCCCGGCGGATTGTCGGCGGATGCGACGCTCGCGCTCGTGCAGAAATATGAAGACCTCAAGGACGATCAACGCAATCTCGACTTCGAAGACACGCTCATCGCAACCCTGGGAATGTTGAATTCGGAAAAGTGGGTGGCTGACCGCGTTCACGAACAGTTCCGTTTCTTCGTCATCGACGAGTACCAGGATGTCTCGCCCGTCCAACGCGCGCTGTTGGACGCGTGGCGGGGCAGTCACTCGGAGGTTTGTGTCGTCGGTGACCCCAATCAGACGGTGTTCGGATTTGCGGGTGCGTCGGACGAGCACCTTCTTCGGTTTGAAACGGAATTCCCCGGTGCGACAACGGTCGAACTTGACCGTAATTACCGATCAACGCCCGAGATTGTGCGACTGGCGAACTCGATTGTTCCGAATTCGCCGTTGGAACTCGTGTCGATGCGCGAATCCGGCCCGGTGCCCGGCGTCATCGTGTCGGCGACGGACGAGGACGAAGCACGTGCCGTCGGCACGACTATTCGCGCCGCTATCGAGGCAGGAACCGACCCAGCGGATATCGCGGTGCTGTATCGCATCAACGTCCAGTCCCTCGTGTTTGAGCACGTTCTCGGCGAGATGCGTATTCCGTTTCGGGTTCGCGGAGGACGGTTTTTTGATGAACCGGTCGTCACCCAAGCTCTCATCTTGGTTCGGGGCCGCCTTCAGACCGATCCCGCCGCAAGTGCACGAGACACCATGGCGCTCATTTTGCGCGAAAATCTGGGGTGGTTGTCAAAACCACCCGCGAACCCGGTCGACCGGCACGCCTGGAACATTATGTCGGCGCTCGCACAGATTGCCGAAAACCTGCCGGTCACGGCGACCGTCATCGACCTGGCAGCAGATCTGAAGCACCGGGTCGACAACGAGATGGAACCGGCAGTATCCGCGGTGACTCTATCGACGACTCATAACGCAAAAGGGCTTGAGTGGGACACTGTCTTTGTCATTGGCATGAGCGACGGACTGTTCCCGCTGTCCTATTCGATGGGTGATGGGCCCTTGCAGGAGGAACGCCGACTCGCCTACGTTGCGTTCACCCGAGCGGGACGATCCCTCACACTGAGCTGGGCGGAACGGCAGAAGGCGTCTGGTCCGTTGCGAACTCGGAGTCGCTTCATTCCGGAACACCTGGGATAGCACGACAACCACACTCCGGGTGAAGAGCGTGTGGCGAGACAGCGCGATGGAAAGTCACGCCATCGACACGAACTGAATATCCGCCACCCATCGGGTACATGCCCAACGATTCCGCGGCTGCGTGAATGGCGAGATGGACGGAGTCGGCGGCAGCGGTCCGACGCCACATTTGGGGGGCGACAGCGGACCATGACGGATCATCGTCAATGTG
>JAEMRP010000126.1 GCA_016463265.1 Microbacteriaceae bacterium
TGCCTGTTTTGATTGGGGTCCTAAAGCCTTTCGGAGGTCGTCGCCAAGATTTCCGTAGAGCCCGACGATCCGGGCGCGGTCCTCTGGGGAAATCACCCAATCTCCGGAATCAGACGAACGAGTGGTGAATCCCGCTCGCATAGCTTTGGACCGATCGGCATTCAGGATACGGCGGAACAGTGACTGAATAATCGCGGCAAGAAACGGGACGCGCTCAACGTGGGGCTTCAACTTCTTCAACGCGACAAGGCGCTTTAACGACGACAGCGGAAGGCTGGGGTGAATTCGGCGCGAACCGAAATCACCCTCTAATCGGGTGGCAGGTTGTCCGGTCACAATCTTCATGAAACGATCAATCACGGCATACCCGTCTGATTCGTCTTCGAAATAGGGAATTATGAAAAAATCGTCGATGGGTAGTTCGTGCAACTGCAGAAGCATGCGCCGATAGTCGTAGCCGACCTTTCCATTGGGGCGTTTGAGCATCCCGTATACATCCAGATCGGCGCGATCCGATCGCCACTCTTTGATTTTGTGAACGAGAAGAGATTGAGTTGCCTCCACTGGGGACCGCACGGTGAGAACAAAAACCACTTCGTCAAACTCGGCCTTCAGCAGATCCACCAAGCGTCCGAGGTTCGCTCTGCCAACTAACGTTTCGCTGATAAACACCGCGGTCCTGCGTGAACCGCGTCCTGTGGCAACATGTGCCGCGAGATCCCGAACTTTGCGGACGATGTCGTCCGGAGCTTGAATCGCCGTTTTTCGACCAGCTTCTTTGCGTCCTTCTGGGTACAAATAATCGGCGAGTTGGCCGTGTTTTGTAACGCTCCCCGCTGCAGGAAACCACAAGTCGCCCGCCGGATAAATGACGTCCGACGGAAGGATCCCGGCTGCGTGTGCGGAAGAAAAGTAGGCGCCTATCGCGGTTGTCCCAGTTTTCATAGGTCCAACGTGAACAACTACTCGAGTTGTTGCCATGGTGAATCTCCTTTGTTGCCAAGCACCACAGTGAATCGTTACCGAGCGGAGACGGTGGGATTTGAACCCACGGCTCCCTAAAGGGAACTCCACCTTAGCAGGGTGGTGCACTAGGCCGAACTATGCGACGTCTCCCGTACCAGTCCATGTTACCCACTTATTTCCTGGGAGGCGCTTCCAATTCCGAGAACCAGCGCTTCCAAAAATCCCGCCGCGATTCCGAGCCCAACAGCTTCTTAAATCGTGCGTTTGACTCGCGATAACGTTCGACGATTTCGCGCCTTTCCCCGGTTGTCAGCACCCAGCGAGACCCTTGCGGTTCGTTCTGGATTCGCCGAAGAACAGAGAAATAGAACCACGCAGCGAGTTTTGTGAGAACCGGTATCGACCGAACCCAGCGTAATCTGTGCTTGAGTTCACCGAGGCGCACAAGTTGTTTTTTCCCAAGTGATGCGTTCGCGCGGTTGGCCTTATTGGCCACAGGCACCGCAATTCCCGTGTGTCGGGCAAATCGATTCATGAGTCCGTCCGTCGAGCGATCGTCTTCGAAATAGGGAAGAATCGTCAAAGTGTGGTCGTCACCGGACCATCGGCTCGCGTAGACGTCATAATAAAACCGCTTTCGGGTCCCCCTGAGAATTCCAGCGTATTCAGGTCGAATGTACGTTGGCGACGTCCAGGATTGAACCCTGTGCGCAACGTACGACAGAAGCGCCGCACTTTGTGCCCGCGCGAAAAAGACAATCTCTAACTTGTCGGCCATTTGCCCAAGTCTCTTGATGATGTATTCAGGGAACTGAGCAACGTTTAGTGCTTCGGCAATCAGCAAAATCGTGACTTCCGGCTCATCGCGTCGTCGAGCGTCAGCCACAATCTTTTCCAGTCGACGTTCAATGAGAGCGCCGCGACGTGTCCCCAACAGTTCTAGTTGGGGATGCTTGACGACATCTGAACGGCTTTGAGGCCACGCGGTGCCAGACGGAAGAATGAGCGCCTCGGGAAGTGGCTCAGATAGAAGTCGTGACGACAATGCTTCGGTTCCCGTTTTCATGGGACCAATATGCAAGACGATGCGGACTCCGATGACTATTCCTAAGTGCCGTAAGACACAGAACATGTGTTTTGCGCGGCGGACTGACCCTGTACTCCGCTCAAAATTTCTCCGGATCCCTTTTTTTGCGTTTTATCGTCTATTTCAGATTCAACATCTGTTGCATCTATTTCAGAACCGACCCCCGTTGCATCCTTGTCGAGACGGAACGGCGTGTCTTCTCTGATTGCCGCGAATAGCGTCTCCGCAAGGTCACGTACCGGCGCGACCTTTCCCGCATATACCCCGCCAAGCCCCGTCGTGCTGGGGTACTGAACAAACATGATGTTCTCGCGAGGAATGTCCTTGAGCACCAAGGCCATGGCGGCCATGGTGTCGAGGCTCGAAAGCGAGTTCGACAGTGTCATCGAGCTGGCGGCGACGGATGCGAGCCCGTAAACTTTCGCTGGATCGAGCAAAACTCCTTCGTCTTGCACCTTGCGAACAAGCGAAGAGAGGTAAACCTGTTGCGAAGAGATGCGTCCGAGGTCCGACCCATCGCCCACGCCGTGACGCGAGCGCAGGAACGCGAGAGCCTCCCACCCTGAAATGTTGTACGTACCTTTTTCCGGGAACTTGAGTCCGGTATAGGGATCGTCCACCGCGGCGTTGACACACACGTCAACCCCGCCGATCGCGGTCGCAAGCGAGGCAACACCGTTGAACGTAATCAAGCCGGCGTAATCGATAGTGAGTCCCGTGAGATTTTCGGCGGTGAGCACGGCGCACGCGAGCCCTCCGTAATAGAGCGCGACGTTAATGGGCTGTGCGGCCATCGAGGCGTTCGTGCCCGAACCGTCTTCGCGCGGGCAGGACGGGATTGGAACGACCAAGTCACGCGGCACTGAAACGGCAACGGCGCGCGAGTGGTCTTCAGAAACGTGAACAACTATATTGACGTCATTGAGCGTCGCGCCTGCTGCCTCGCCGCCAAATTTTGACGGTTGACCAACGCGAGTGTCAGACCCAACAATGAGTACGTTGAAGGCGCCTTTCATTGCGCCGATTCCCGAGAGCTTGATATCTTCTCCCGCCAACGATACAGAGTTGATCGATGATGTAATCTTCCAGGCGACAATTCCCGCAATGGAAGAGGATGACACCAGCGCGACGGCAAGCGATAACCCGACCGCACGCAGAATCGTTCCCCACGGTCGACGAACGGCTTTCGCCGCGTGACGTGGTGAAGATTCTGGTTGTGTGTTCGGTGTCACGTTGGTCACTGATCTCCTGGAAGTTTTGGGCGGAGGGCGTGGGATTCGAACCCACGAGACATTACTGCCCACTGGTTTTCAAGACCAGCTCCATCGGCCTCTCGGACAGCCCTCC
>JAEMRP010000127.1 GCA_016463265.1 Microbacteriaceae bacterium
GCAATGATGGAACCGGCCGCGAGGGCAAACAGAATCGAACCAGCAAATCCCTCCCACGTCTTTTTGGGGCTGATTTTGGGTGCCATCGGGTGTCGTCCAAACAGAAGACCCGTTGCGTAGGCGCCGGTGTCGATGCTCGCAATAATGATCATCGTCCCCAGCGTCCACCATTCCCCACCGTCTCGGGCGGTCATGATGAGCGTGAAGGACACGAGGAACGGAACATAGGTTAGTGAGAAGGCGGACATCAGCATGTCGCGGTCGGTGACGGCAGATCGTGACAGTCCACGCTGAATCGAGTGCCAGACAATGACGAACCCAATTCCCGCCGCGAGCGAGAGGAGTTGCCCGAACGCCCCGAAATAGAACGTCGCCGGAACCATCGCCAGTGCAGCAATAAGAATGGGTACGCGCGGAACGTGACGCGTCTCGGTGCGCGAGATTGTCGCTAGTTCCCACGAGCCAAAACCGATGAACACGGCGAGAAACAGCATGAAGAACTGCTTGTCGATGATCAAACTAAAAACGAATACAGCGCCTAGCGCACTGCCAATCAACAGTGCGGCAACCAAGTTTCTGCCCGTGCGGGCTTCAATGACGGCTCCCGCGTCACGGATGGCGTGTTCGAAATCGGACATCAGACCTCGAGAAGTTCGGATTCCTTCTTTTTCAAGGCGTCGTCGATTGCCTCAATGTGGTGCTTGGTGAGGGCTTCGATTTCCTTCTCACCGCGCGCCATGTCGTCTTCGCCGACGGCAGTCTTCATCGCTTCGACGTCGGTGATGCCCTTTCGACGGATATTCCGGATTGCCACGCGACCGTCTTCGGCTTTGGCCTTGACGATCTTGACGTATTCCTTTCGGCGTTCCTCGGTCATCTCGGGCATCGTCACGCGAATCAGGTTGCCGTCGTTCGTCGGGGTTGCACCGAGGTTGGGGAAGTTCACGATGGCACGCTCGATTTCCTTGAGCGCAGCCTTGTCATAGGGAGTTATGACGAGCGAACGCGCCTCGGGGCTCTGAAGGCTTGCGAGCTGGGCGAGAGGGGTTGGCGTCCCGTAATAGTCGACCATGATCTTCTGGAACAACGCGGGGTTCGCGCGACCGGTGCGAACGGTCTGGAAATCTTCTTTGATGACGTCAACGGCCTTCGACATCTTGTCGGACACTTCGGCGATAGTTTCGGCAATCACGGTTTCCTCCTGAGTTATGACCAGTCTAATCCTCAGCCGAGCGCGAGCAGGGCGACTCCAGTGACAACAACGATTGACCCAACCACTCGTTGGACGACGTGTTTCTCGCCGAAAAAGATCGCACCGCCCAGCGCAACGAGGACGACACTCGACTCGCGCGCGGCGGCGACGAGCGACACCGAGCTCAATTGAACCGCGGTGAGCGCGAGCATGTACGACGTCGGCCCGAGCAGGCCAATGGCCGTGATAATGGCCGGATGGGCGCGGAAGGTCGACGCGCTGTTACGCCCCCGAATCGCGAACGGGGTGAACGGAATCGCCTGGACGACGAGCGCCATCCAGAAATAGCCGATGGGAGGAAGACCGAGAGTTCCGACCGCCCAGCCGTCCCACACCGTGAAACACGCGATCATCACCCCGACACTGAGTCCGTAAAGAATCGAACTGAGCGGCGCGCGCGTTCCGGTGCGCGAACCGGCGGTCGAGATGACACCGATCCCCGCGATGATGACGGCAACACCAATGAGGGCGACAAGCGACGGACGTTCGCCCAAGATGAGTATCGCGCCGACCACGGAGAGTGTTGGTCCGGTCCCCCGCGCGAGCGGGTAGACGAGCGACACGTCACCGTCTCGGTAACCGCGCTGCAGCAAGAGGAAATAGATAACCTCGAACACTCCGCAGAGGCCGGCGAGCAACACCCAATTCCATTCGAAGTCGGCCGCCACGAGGGTTGCAATTCCGAGTGGGGCGATAAGTACCGCGCCAACCACGTTGATCCACCACAGAACGGTCGGAGTTGACGGCCCGATTCGCTTGAGGAGAAGATTCCACCCCGCGTGTGCTACCGCGCCACCCGCAATCAGCAGGAGGACGAGGGAACTAATTGCTGACCACCGTGCCGATGGCTTCGCCGCGGATGGCCTTGGCGATGTTTCCGCCCGGCTCCATTCCAAAAATCCGCATTGGGAGGTTGTTGTCGCGGCAGAGTGCGAACGCCGTCGCATCGATGACCTTGAGTTCTTGTTCGAGTGCTTGCGAATAGGTGATTGTCTCGATTTTTTTCGCATCGTTATTGGTGCGCGGGTCGTCGTCGTACACGCCGTCGACGCCGTTCTTGGCGACGAGGACCTCGACCGCCTTGATTTCGAGGGCGCGCTGTGCGGCGACCGTGTCGGTCGAGAAATACGGGAGGCCCGCACCAGCGCCAAAAATCACGACGCGCCCCTTTTCGAGATGGCGAATCGCGCGCAACGGAATGTACGGTTCGGCGACCTGAGTCATCTCGATCGCCGACTGAACGCGAACGGGCTGACCGGCTTGTTCGAGGAAGTCCTGAAGAGCAAGAGCGTTCATGACGGTGCCGAGCATTCCCATGTAATCGGCGCGTGATCGATCCATTCCGCGCTGGCTGAGTTCCGCTCCACGGAAGAAGTTTCCACCACCGACAACGATCGCAACCTGCACGGTTTTGGCGGCCTCGGCGATCTCGCGCGCGATGCCACTCACGATGTCGGGGTCGACTCCCAGGGTTCCAGCGCCAAACGCTTCACCGGACAGTTTCAGAAGGACTCGGCGCGTCGACATAGAACCTCTCTTTCAGTTCCAGAGTACCGAGTGCGCAGTGGAATTGACGAAGGGAGGCCCGCGTTTCCGCGAACCTCCCGACGAGAATGAGTCTTAGGCGCCGACCTTGAAGCGGGCGAAGCCCGAAACAGTGAGTCCGGCCTGAGCGAGAACCTGCGTGATCGTGAGTTTGTTGTCACGCGCGTAGTCCTGCTCGAGAAGAGCGACCTGCTTGAAGAAGGCGCCAAGGCGACCCTCAACGATCTTGGGGAGGGCGGCCTCGGGCTTGCCCTCTCCACGCGAGATCTCTTCGACGATGCGGCGCTCGGCCTCAACGGCGTCCGCGGGGACCTCGTCCTTGGTCAAGTACTGCGGGTCAGCGAACGAGATGTGCTGTGCAATCGCACGAGCGGTCTCTTCGTCCTTGCCCTGATAGGCAACGACGACGCCGACCTGCGGGGGCAGGTCCTTGCTGGTGCGGTGAAGGTAGACGGCAAACTGCGAGCCGGCAATCTTGACGACGCGGCGAAGTTCAACCTTCTCGCCGATGATGGCGGCGTCGTCGGCGATACGGTCAGCGATGGACTGTCCGCCAA
>JAEMRP010000128.1 GCA_016463265.1 Microbacteriaceae bacterium
GGCACTCCCCTGTTGTTGGTCACCGCCGATCGTCCTGCTTCGGTGCGCGCCCAGGGTGGGGGACAAACCACCTTCCACGTCGGAATGTTTGCGGCCGCAGCCAGAGCGACCTTCGACGTTCCCCCCGCCGAAAGCCCGGCCGACGCCGAGCTGGGCGGTACGACCGTTGCGTTCGAGGCGCTGACCGTTGCACTCCGCGAACGCGGACCTGTTCACGTGAACCCCCAATTCATCGAACCTCTCTCGTCGGAGCCGCCGGAGAGCTATCTCGAGAAAATCCTTCCCGGTGAACTTCTCGTCGTCGGACGGGAATCGGTCGCGGTGACCGTCGACGCTGCGGTCGGTGTGGTCGTAGTGGCGGGACTCGGCGCCGGAATTCAAGCCGAAAAATGGGCGCGCGAACTGGGCGCTCCGTTGTTTGCCGAAATCGAGAGCGGTTCGCACTTCGGACCGCACCTGGTGACGGACTATCGAGCCATCGCGGTGAGCCCGGAGTTCACCGACGCCGTCCATACGGTTGTGGTCGTGGGTCGCCCAACCCTGGCGAACGTCATCGACCAGTTGTGCACGCGGGAGGACGTTGACGTCATTGTGGTTCAGGTGGGCGAGGGTGTCCCCTATCGGCCGACCGAACGAGTCCGTCTAGTCGACGAGATTGTCGTGACCGGAACCGGTGACGACATCGCCCGCGAGTGGGCCATCCCGTGGGCTCGGCGATCGCGAATCTCGCTCGACGCGCAGCACCCTGAACCCGCGGCGGACGTTGACGGCAGCCTCGTAGACGATCACGCCGCGCGGTCAGCCTTCGCGCGACGGGAGATGGAAATTCAACGAGAGCCCGTGACGAGTGACCTGATCGTGAGATTGGTGTGGGACGCCACCTGGCCACACGACCGGTTGGTTTTCGGCGCCTCGTCCATCATCCGGATTGCTGACTCGATATTGCCCGGAAAGCCGATTCGGGTTCACTCGAACCGCGGTCTTGCGGGAATTGATGGAACGATTGCAACCGCTCAGGGGATTGCCTCGGCTTCACGCCGGTCGGCTGGCCCAGTCGGGGTCACCCGCCTTGTGCTGGGGGATCTCGCCGCCGCCTACGATTCGAGTTCCCTCGCGTTGATCACGGGGCCGATACAAATTATCGTCTGTAACAACAACGGCGGGCGAATCTTCGAGGGGCTCGCCGTCAAGGCAACCGCTAATCCGGCCCACTTTGAGTCCGTCATGCTCACGCCTCAACACGTCAACTTTGAGGCGCTCGCCGCGGCGTATGGAATCGCTTATCGCCGAGTCGAAACCCGGGGCCAATTGTCGTCTGCACTGACGGAGACGGCCGAGCCGATCCTCATCGAGGCCGTTCTGCTGGGCGGCTAGAGCGTCAGGGCTTCTCGGATCGGCCGGAACTTGAGTTCCGTTTCGGCATATTCCGACTCTGGGTCGGACCCAACAATGATTCCCGCGCCGGCATGCGCGACGATATCGGTCTCGCGCCATTGCGCGCACCGCAGCGCGATTGCCCATTCGCCGTTCCCCGCTCCGTCCACCCAACCCACGGGACCGGCGTAGCGTCCGCGGGGGATAGCCTCGATGTCCGCGATTGTGGTCAGCGCGCGGTCGGTTGGAACCCCCGCGACTGCAGCGGTGGGGTGCACCGAGTCGATGATGTCGAGAACTGACGTTCGGGTTCGCAGAATGCCCTCGATGTCGCTGGCCAGATGCCAGACGTTCGACAATCGAAGGGTGAATGGTGTCGACGCACCGACGATTGACCGGCAGTGCGGAGCGAGAGCCGTGAGAACCGACTGCATCGCATACTCGTGTTCATCCCGGTCCTTGGTGCTGTCCGCTAGGTGGGAAGCCGCGCGGGCATCGGATTGAGGGTCGACCCCGCGCGCGGCACTACCCGCGAGAACACGCGTCTGGACGCGACGGTCGTGAACGCGAACGAGCGTCTCGGGTGACGCTCCCCACAGACCTTCCACCGCAAAAATGTGACAGTCGGGATAACTCGATGCGAGTTTGCCCAACGGTGCGCGTTCGTCACCGGCGGTGACGACGTGTCCCGTAATCGCTCGGGCGACGACAACTTTCCCGAAATCGGAATCCAATCGACCAAGCGCCGCTCGAACACGATCGCGGTAGACCGAGTCGATGTGCGGCCAATCCACAGCCGGCACAGGACCGATGGTTCGACGCGGATGGTCGGGCACAGTCTCGGGGTCGCCCACCGTCACCGTCGTCACCTCACGCCCTCGTCGAATGATGGTCACGCGGGGAAAGATCAAGAACGCCTCGCCGTTCGGGTCGAACGACCCGCTACCAATTGCGTGGAGATAGGGGCGCATCGCGGGCGGTGCCACCGCCACCGCCGCGCCCCACAGGTCACCAAGCTGTGCGAAGCGATTCGGCCCACTCGCGGTCCATCGGGTGTGCTCGCCGATACCGACGATTTCACAGTCGCCGCTGCGGAAATACAGGGGTCGAGTTGGGCTCGCGTAGTCGAGTATCGATTCGACCCGAGTCGATCGAACGACGTCGCGTGAGAAGGTCTCGAGGTTCGCGCTGCTCACTCGTTAAGGCTACCTACGCACGGGTAGAGTTGTTAATCGTGACGAGTGCTGACCTGGGCAAAGACCCCCGTGAAGTCGCTGCGATGTTCGACGATGTAGCCCCTGGCTACGACCGAACGAACGCGGTTCTCTCGATGGGAACGAGTGCCCTGTGGCGATTGGCCACCGTGAGAGCGCTCGGAATAATCACGGGTGACCGGATTCTCGATATCGCCGCGGGGACGGGAACATCCAGTGCCGCGATTGCGAGGGCCGGGGCTCGAGTCACCGCCTTGGATTTCTCGGCGGGAATGGTTGCCGTCGGGCGCCAGCGTCACCCCGAAATCGAGTTCGTCGCAGGAGACGCGACGGCACTTCCATTCGATGACGCCAGTTTCGATGCCGTCACCGTGTCATTCGGCTTGCGGAACGTCAACGATCCACACACGGCGCTCGCTGAGATGCGCAGGGTGCTCGTCCCCGGTGGTCGTCTGGTCATTTGCGAATTCACGACGCCGCCAAGCGCAATCGTCCGGCGGGCGTATGACTTCTACCTGTCGACCGTGATGCCGCAGATAGCGAAATTGTCGAGCACCAACCCCGCCGCATACACCTACCTCATGGACTCGATCCGTGATTGGCCCACACAGAGTACCCTCGCGGGGTGGATTCGCGACGCCGGTTTCACCGCAGTCGGGTATCGAAATCTGACTGGTGGAGTCGTCGCGCTTCATCGAGGAACCACCCCGTTGGGGGCTGACCGATGAGCCACCAGAAATCCATCAGTTCGAACTTCGGGCTC
>JAEMRP010000011.1 GCA_016463265.1 Microbacteriaceae bacterium
AGCGCCCACAGACCCCATGAGGCCGAGGAAATCGATACCCGTGAGGTTCAGCGCAGCCAAGGCGATAATCACAGTGAGACCAGCGAAAGTCACGGAGTTTCCGGATGTTCCGTTGGCGAGTGCAATTGATTCCGCGACCGGCATGCCCGCCTTCAACTGACGGCGGTGGCGATTAAGGATGAATAGGGAATAGTCGATTCCGACGGCGAGCCCCAGCATCACTCCGAGAATTGGGGTCGTCGTTGTCGATTCCACCACGGCCGCAAGAGCGACGCTCGATGCACCTGAGATTGCGACGCCGACGATGGCCGAGAGAACGGGGAGGCCCGCGGCCACGAGCGTTCCGAGCATCACGAACAGAACTATGGCGGCGACGAGAAGCCCGACGATTTCACCGGGTCCGAGCAGTCCCCCGAGCGAACGGGTGAGATCTTGTGAAAACTCAACCTGGATGTTTTCGGTTGCCGTGCCGGCTAAAGCCGCGACAACGGCTTCTTTGTCGGAGGTTTCCACTTCCGATATCGGCGTGGTGAACATTACGCTACCCGTTGCGGTTTGGTTGTCGGTCGACACGACTCGGAACTTGGTAGTTCCCTCCATGATGATTCGCGCAAAGGTGAATTCAACGCGTGCATCGTCCAGTTTTGACTGACCTCGGTCGAGTTTACGTTGAGCGCGCGCGAGGCTCTTGTCGCCGTCATCCGCCTGTCGTTCGGCGTCGTCGATGCTTGCCCAGCCCGCGTTTATCTTGGCCTGGCCTTCGCGGATGTCGTATAGGGCGTCGTCTATCGTCGCGAGACCGCCGTAAACCGCGGAGAGACTCCCGTTGAGCTCCGCGATCTCGGCATCATGGCCTCCGAGACCCGTGTAATAGGCGATTCCTGCTTCAATTTCGGCTTTGGTGTCATATAAATCAGCGGCAGCCGACTCAAGCTTTGCCAGGCCTTTGTCGAGCTTTTTCTGATTTGCCGCCAACTCGACCCGTCCATCGGCGAGGTCAACCCGCGCCGCCGCGAGGTCCTTTAGCCCCTTGTCAATCTTTGCCTGGCCGTTGTCAATCTTTTTCTGACCCTTGTCAAATTTGCCGGGGGCGGCAGCGACATCGCGCGCGTTCTCATCGAGCGTCGCCTGGACATCGAACGGATCAACCGTGTCATCAACGGCGGGGAGGTCGTGAACCGATACCAATGCGGCGGTGATGTTCTTTTTTTCCTCGTCGGTGAACGGTTGCCCGTCGGTCTTGTGGAAAACCACTTGACCGACACCGCGGCTCGCATCGCTGAATTTCGTTTCGAGTGTTTCGATGGTCGTTTGGGCGTCGGTGCCATTGATTGTCATGGCGGTAGAGAATGTGCCCCCGGCCGTTGCCGCAATTCCAGCCACGATTCCGATGACGGCAATCCACCCGACGATGACGAGCCACGCCCGACGTGCGGAGAACTGTCCGAGCCGGTAAAGAAATTGGGACACGGGAAACCCTTCACGATTTATTGCACTAGTGAATAAATCATTGCACTAGTGCAGAAATCTGTCAAATCGGGCTAGACTCATCACATGAGCGGCGCGACAAGCATTGACACAGGCACCAGCCACGTGCTCGGTCGTAGGCCGAAATCAACGCTGGACGAGATAATCCTCGTCGCATGGTCGCTCTTCGAGCGAGACGGATTTGACTCGACAACCATGGCGAATGTTGCGTCGGCTGCTGGAATTTCCCGACGGACGCTCTTCAACTACTTTGCGACCAAAGAAGCACTGTTGTATCCCGCGGTGGATGAGTACATGGAATATTTCGGTGCACTTTTGATGGACCGGCCTCGGAATGAGCCTCTGTTCCAGTCACTCGAATACTGCCTTCACCACAGTCACGACAAGCAAATTCAACTTGAAGACAGATTCAATCCGGGTCCAATTGTGCACGCCGCGCGATTGAGCGACGGTGCGGTTCGTTATTCACGGGACCATTGGGCTCGCGAAATGGAGCAAGCGGTGGCGCGACGCCTCGAGGGTCAACCTGGCGGCGCGGCACTCGCTGGATTCGTCGGCGCACTCGCCGCCCAGGTCTGGACCGAGATCACCAAACATCTCAAAGCGGCTGGTCCGGACGGCGACGTCACTGAGGCGTTGGCCGAAGTCATGACGTCACTTCGGAAGCTCTTTTCCTAACAGACCGAGCTCTACCGCGGCGTCAACGTCACGTTCGGCAATTCGGGCGCGGGAATCCAGCCGCCAACCCGATCGGCAAACGATGGGTAGGTGTGAAGGTTCCAATCCATTCGCATTTCTTCGATTTCCTCGTGAGTTCGTGCGATGAAGTTCCACCACATCAGGATTGGTTCGCGGAACGGCTCGCCGCCGATGACAATCGCGGTTCCAGCGCCAGTGAGAGCGAGTTCGCCCGCGCCCACCGATGAGTACCACAGTGCACTCGGTGGAACATCGTCACCGTTCGCCGACATCGAACCGGCGATGTTCAGGACCCCGTACTCCCACGCGGGGTTGAGCGGAATCGAACCGCGAGTTCCAACGGACACCTCGGCCCCTACGAGCGGGCTAAAGACGGTCGCGGGCGACGTTGCCGAACCCCATTCGCCAATGAACACCTGAGCAACGTGTTCGCCGAATGTCGCGGTGGGGACCGTTTCGACGTGTTCGAACGTGGGCCGCATCGAGCGCACTGCGTCAGGGAGCGCAATCCACAGTTGAACGGCGTGGAGCGAAGTCGGTCCAGGCAGGCTCCGCTCGCTGTGCGACACACCAGAGCCAGCGGTCATGAGATTGAGTGAGCCGGGCGTCACGTTCTGGGCGGTCCCTGTGCTGTCGCGGTGATCGATGAGTCCGTCCAACAACCACGTCACGGTTTGCAATCCCGTGTGCGGGTGGGCGGCGACCGTCATTCCGTCGACCTGTTCCGTCGGCCCGAAGTGGTCCACGAACACCCACGCACCGATTCGGCGAAGTTTCGCGTGAGGGATTGTCCGTCGGACGTCCACTTCGGTTCGAGTCGTCAATTTCACGATGCGCGGTTCGATAATCACTGTTCCAGTATCGCCCTCGGGACTTAGACTGGTGCCAGCCCCTCGCGTGGCGCCACCCAGGCCAACTCCCCCAGATCGGAAACGAAGCAAGGGTAACCCGGCTCTGGCGGGTGCGCGGGGGGTCTTTTCGACTCGTTTACTCACACCTCGGCGCTCGCGCCGACCAGTGAAAGTCGGTGCGTGCGGGTAATCTCAAAGAGTGGCAGTCGCTCTCTATCGTCGGTACCGACCCGAATCATTCGATGAACTCATCGGGCAATCTCAGGTGACCGATCCGTTGCGCGCCGCTCTTCGTCAGAATCGTGTCAATCACGCCTACCTGTTCTCTGGACCGCGCGGTTGTGGCAAGACGACGTCCGCCCGAATCCTCGCCCGTTGCCTCAATTGCGCCGAAGGCCCGACCGACACGCCGTGTGGAAAGTGTGACAGTTGTCTCGAGTTGTCCCGCGACGGCTCGGGTTCGCTCGACGTCGTCGAAATCGATGCGGCGAGCCACAATGGTGTCGACGATGCGCGCGAACTTCGAGAACGAGCAGGGTTTGCACCCGCTCGAGACCGATACAAAATTTTCATCCTCGACGAAGCACACATGGTCACGCAGCAGGGCTTCAACGCTCTCCTCAAAATCGTCGAAGAGCCGCCCGAGCATGTCAAGTTCATCTTTGCGACCACGGAACCCGAGAAGGTAATCGGTACGATTCGGTCGCGCACCCACCACTATCCCTTCCGTCTCGTTCCTCCCGCGGTCATGCTCGACTATGTGACGGAACTCTGCGTCCAGGAAAAAGTCACGATCGAAGACGGCGTTCTCCCTTTGGTTATTCGCGCGGGCGGAGGCTCTGTCCGCGACACCCTCTCTCTGCTCGACCAGATCATCGCGGGTTCGGATGACAGCACTGTCACGCGCGAGCGCACCAACAACTTGCTGGGCTACACACCGAGCGAACTTCTCGACGAAACCCTCGATGCGATTGGACGTGGTGAGGCAGCTCACGCCTTCGCGGCAATCGACCGGGTCGTGCAGACCGGGAATGATCCTCGGCGCTTCGTCGAAGATGTTCTCGAACGTCTGCGCGATTTCATCATTATTGATGCGACCGGCGACGGAGCGGTGGCCGTTCTGCGGGGAATCCCCGCGGACGAAATTACCCGCATGAACGGGCTCGCCGCTCTGTATGGTGCTGCCGCACTGTCGCGTGCGGCCGACATCGTCAACGCGGCCCTGTCGGGGATGACGGGAACAACACCTCCCCGAATTCACCTTGAGCTCATGGTCGCCCGGCTTTTGACCGAACTTCCCGACCGGAACATCTCTCAATCGACACCGGTCGTCAACGCGGCTCCCGCGGCTCGTGCAGCAGCGGTTACCGCTCCCGATGTCATTGCGGCTGCCGCGGCGGTTTACCCGCCCGTTGCTGCGGTTGTTGCTCCCGTCGTGACACCCGCGACGGTCACACAGCCGGTAGCGTCAACCGTCGAGCCCGGCACGCTGGCGGAAATCCTCGAGGTGTGGCCCGCGATCCTGGAAGACCTCGAGTCGTCGAAGGGCTCGTGGGTTGTCGTGAACTCGGCTCGCCCCGCGCTTCTCGAGGGGGATGTTCTCACCCTCGAATTTTCTGAGCAAATGTGGGTTGATCGCTTCAAAGAGAACCCGACGAGCGGAGGTGCCGTATTCGAGGATCTTCGCGAGGCGATTCAGGGTGCACTCGGAGTGCGCCTCCGATTCGTGCCGCGTTTCGGCGTCACGGCCGGTTTGAGTTCGACACCACCGGCGAAAACTTTCACTCCCATCGCGGTTGAAACGCCGGCCCCCGCGACGGAAACTCCTACTGAAATCCCGGACGATGACGCGCCGACAACCAAGATGGCGCCCATTGAAGTGCCCGAAGCAGCAGCACCCGCGCCTGCCGCGTCCATATCCGTCGCGGCCGAATCGGCCGCACCGGAATCGGCGGAACGCCGCGGCGAATCCGTTATTCGCGAGATGCTGGGCGCCACACTGATTGCCAACATCGACGACGCGGCCACACCGCACGCACGCTCCGCATCGGCCGCCGACAACCCCGCGATTTTTGACATCGAGACGACGCCGCGTGAGGGCGACGAGTAACGATGTACGAAGGAATCCTGCAAGAACTGATTGACGAATTCGGCCGGCTTCCGGGCATCGGACCGAAATCGGCACAGCGCATTGCGTTCCACATCATCCAAACGGAATCGTTCGATCCGGCGCGTCTGGCGGAACTACTTCGAACCGTGCGCGCAAGCGTCAAGTTTTGTGTCACCTGTGGAAATGTGTCTCAAGACGACGAGTGCGCGATTTGCCGTGACCCGCGCCGCCGGCGGGACCAGATTTGTGTTGTCGAAGAAGCCAAAGACGTCGTTGCAATAGAGCGCACCCGCGAGTTCACGGGTGTTTACCACGTGCTGGGCGGGGCAATCAGTCCGATTGACGGAATTGGTCCCGATCAATTGCGCATCGCACCGTTGCTGGAACGACTCCGCGACACATCGATCACCGAAATCATCCTCGCCACCGACCCGAACGTCGAAGGAGAAGCGACGGCGACCTATCTGTCGCGACTGATCGGGCCGCTGGGAATGATTGTGTCTCGACTTGCGAGCGGATTACCCGTCGGTGGCGACCTCGAATACGCCGATGAAATCACGCTCGGTCGCGCCTTCGAGGGTCGCACTCGAATCACACAGGCCTAAATTTGGGTAGAATTTCCCCAATTGGTGGGCAACGACGCGACCGCCTTCGTCTGACCCTAGAACGAGAGAAAACCCGTGTCCCTCATTGTGCAAAAGTTTGGTGGCTCTTCGGTCGCTGATGCCGAAAGCATCATGCGCGTGGCCCATCGAATCGTTGCAACACGCGAGTCGGGGCACGACGTTGTCGTCGCCGTTTCTGCGATGGGGGACACTACCGACGAACTCGTCGACCTCGCCCATCAGATCACCGATACGCCCGACCCTCGCGAACTCGACATGCTTCTCACGACTGGCGAGCGAATCTCGATGGCGCTGTTGGCGATGGCGATCAAAAGCCTCGGACAGGAAGCGCGCTCGTACACCGGAAGTCAGGCAGGCATGATGACGACAGCGCAGCACGGTTCTGCCCGAATCGTTGATGTGTCGCCGGATCGGATCCGTGAAGCACTTGACGACGGCGCGATCGCAATCGTTGCGGGTTTCCAGGGCTTCAACCGCGACTCTAAGGACATTACGACCCTCGGCCGAGGGGGAAGCGACACGACAGCTGTCGCACTTGCCGCTGCCCTTGGCGCGGAAGTGTGTGAAATCTATACCGACGTAGACGGTGTTTTCACTGCGGACCCGCGAATCGTGCCCAAAGCACACAAAGTTGACCGTGTCACGTTTGAAGAAATGTTGGAACTCGCTGCTGCGGGCGCGAAGGTCTTGCATATTCGCGCCGTCGAGTATGCGCGGCGTCACGGTGTGACTATTCACGTCCGCTCGAGTTTTTCGGACACCGAGGGTACGTTCGTCATTGCAGATAGGGGAGAAAACATGGAAGAACCCATCATCACCGGTGTCGCCGGCGACTTATCCGAGGCCAAAATTACCGTCATCGGCGTCCCCGACATTCCGGGTAAGGCCGCCGAGATCTTCACCATCGTTGCGGGCACCGGAGCGAACATCGATATGATCGTGCAGAACGTGTCCGCTCAGGCCACCGCTCTCACCGATATTTCGTTCACGCTTCCGAAAACCGATGGCGAAAAAACCCTCCAGGCCCTTCGCGTTGCGCAGAACAAGGTTGGTTTCAGCGACGTCGCATTCGACGACAACATCGGAAAGCTCTCTGTTGTCGGCGGCGGTATGCGCACCAGCGCTGGTGTATCGGCCCAACTCTTCACCGCACTGTTCGAAGCTGGCATCAACATGGAAATGATCTCGACCTCTGAAATTCGCATTTCCGTCATCACGCGCGGCGAGGACCTCACGCGCGCTATGCAGGTCGTGCACACCGCATTCGGACTCGACGGCGACCTCGAGGCTGTCGTCTACGCCGGCACGGGTCGATAGTGGGCGCCCGCATCGGTGTCGTCGGGGCGACCGGTCAGGTCGGAACCGTCGTTCGGCAACTCCTAGCGGATCGCGCGTTCCCCATCGACGAAATCCGGTTTTTCGCATCCTCCCGAAGTGCGGGCACTGTGCTGTCGTTTGAGGGCAGGGACATCGTGGTCGAAGACACGGAAACCGCCGATCCAACCGGACTCGACATCGCGATCTTCTCGGCAGGGGCCACTCTGTCCAAGGCTCAGGCTCCGCGGTTCGCTGCCGCGGGCGTCACGGTCATCGACAACTCCAGCGGATGGCGAATGGACCCCAAGGTTCCGCTCGTCGTCTCTGAGGTGAACCCACACGCGATTGCTGATGCGGTGAAGGGGATCATTGCGAACCCGAACTGTACGACGATGGCGGCGATGCCGGCGCTGAAGCCGCTCGACACCGAAGCGGGGCTAACGCGCCTTCAAGTGTCTACGTACCAAGCGACTTCTGGCGCGGGGCTCTCGGGAGGCGCAGAACTGTTCGATCAGGTTGCCGCGACCACAGGGCAAGACCTGATGGGACTCATTCACGACGGACACGCTGTTGACTTCCCGAAACCCGTCACATTCCCTCGCACCATCGCCTTCAATGTCATTCCGCAGGCGGGCAGTTTTGTTGACGACGGACTGGGCGAGACGGACGAGGAAAAGAAGCTTCGCAACGAAACCCGCAAGATTCTGGAACTTCCGAACTTGCTCGTTTCGGGGACCTGCGTTCGTGTCCCCGTTTTCACGGGGCATTCCTTGTCAATCCACGCGCAGTTCGATCGCCCCATCACGGCGCAGCGAGCGCGCGACATTCTCGCGACGGCTCCTGGCGTGACGCTGATGGATGTCCCGACGCCGCTCGATGCGGCAGGGATTGATCCCAGCCTCGTTGGGCGAATCCGTCAGGACCAATCGTTTGAGGACGGAACGGGATTGGTCTTGTTCGTGTCTAACGACAACCTTCGTAAAGGCGCGGCGCTCAACGCCGTCCAGATTGCGGAACTCGTTGTCGACCGAAAGGGTCTTCGCTAACCCTTTCGCATCGAACGGATGGTGCGGATGATGAGTTGGATGACCGCGTAAATTAGCAAAGCCGCCAACAACGGGTTCGCCCATTCGACCGGCGTGATTGTGGCCAGCCAGACGCCCAGAGTGGACGAGAGGGCCATCGGAATTCCGAGCGACATCCCGGCTTTCCAGTTCACGACTCCTGCTCGTGCTGATCCGATGGTTCCCGAGATGGCCGCAGGGAACATGGCGATCAGCGACAGTGCTTTCGCGGTGAGGTCGCTGACGCCGAATACGAGCACGAGCAATGGCAGAAGTAGGAGGCCCCCACCGATTCCCAAAAGCCCGGCGGCGAATCCCATCACCGCACCGGATGCGATCAGTCCGGCCACGATCTCGATTGACCATTCGAGGTGGCTGTCGCGATCCGGCAACTGGTACAGAACCTGAATCGCGGCGACAAGCAAGATGACGATGAAAATCCATCGAACGGTGACGGTTTTCCAGGTTCGAAGGGCCCACGCCCCCAGTGGTGCGGTGATTGTTGATCCGATTGCGATGATGAGCCCAAAAGCCGTTTGGTCTAACGGAACACTTCCCGACAATAAAAACGCTGACGCCGCAACGAGCGAGGTGGGGATGATTGCAACTAAGGACGTGACGGACGCCTGACGCTGGTCTATGTGAAGCACAAGAATGAGCAGGGGGACGACGATGATGCCCCCGCCAACACCAAAGAATCCCGCGAAGAGCCCTGCGAAGAGCCCGATGACCGTAAAGGCGATGACGCGGGGCGTGGCGGGTTCACTGGGCACCAAACCAGCCTACTGGCGCGGATAGACTGGGCGGGTGACCAAGGTTGTAGACGTCGTTCTCGTCGGTGGGGGCATCATGAGTGCCACTCTCGGCTCGCTTCTTCGTCGGCTCGAGCCCGACTGGACCATTTCGTTGTTCGAGCGCGGCCCGGGACTCGCCCCCGAATCGACGGATCCGTGGAATAACGCGGGCACGGGACACTCGGCACTGTGCGAATTGAACTACACGCCAGAACAGCCAGACGGCAGCGTCGTGACAACCGGTGCCATCAAGGTCAATGAAGAGTTCCAGCTGTCCCGGGAATACTGGTCCGCCCTGGTCAATGACGGAACGATTCCGGATCCGTCATCGTTTCTCGTCCCCGTTCCGCACATGGCGTTTGTGTGGGGTGCGGACAATGTCGCGTATCTCAAGACCCGTTATGAGGCGTTGAAGAACCACCCTCTCTTCCCCGGCGCAGAATTCACGAACGACCCGAAGGTCATTCACACGTGGGCGCCGCTTGTCATGCCGGGTCGATCGAAGTCAGAGCCGGTGGCGGCGACCAGTTTTCAGAACGGCACCGATGTTGACTTCGGTGCGCTGACAAAAATTCTCGTCAATTCGATCGCCGGCCCCAAGACCGAGGTTCACATCAATCATTCGGTTCGATCGATTCGACGCCGTAAGGACGGCCTGTGGAACGTGCGGGTGCGCAACGAGATTGGCCGCACCCCGTTCACGGTCGCCGCAAAATTCGTTTTTGTTGGTGCGGGCGGTCATGCCCTCAATCTCTTGCAACGCGCTGGTATTCCCGAAGTCAGTGGATTCGCGGGATTCCCTGTGTCTGGTCAGTTTTACCGATGCGACAACCCCCAGGTCGTCGCCCGACACAACGCGAAGGTTTACGGCAAAGCGGCGGTTGGGGCTCCGCCCATGTCCGTCCCACACCTCGACACTCGTGTCGTGGACGGCCAGTCGAGCCTGCTTTTCGGGCCCTACGCCGGGTTCACACCGAAATTCCTCAAGGCGGGATCGTGGTGGGACCTTCCCCGTTCGATTCGATTTGGGAACATCATCCCGATGCTTGCGGTCGCGGTCACCAATTTGGGACTCATCAAGTACCTCGCAACCGAGGTTTTTGCGGGTCGCGCGAAGCGCCTGGCCGCATTGCGCGAATACTTTCCCGAGGCGAACCCCGCCGACTGGTATGGCTATTCAGCAGGGCAGCGCGTTCAGGTCATCGCCAAAGATGCCGACAAGGGCGGTGTCCTCAAGTTCGGTACTGAGGTGGTTTCCCACGCCGACGGGTCAATCGCCGGGCTTCTCGGTGCCTCGCCCGGGGCGTCCACGGCGGTCGCCGCGATGCTCAATGTTCTCGCGACGTGCTTCCCGTCAAAGAAGTCGGCGTGGGCGCCAGAACTCAAGGCGCTCGTTCCGTCTTACGGGAAGTCACTGTCCACCGACGCGGCAGCCGCACGCGCCTCGCTCAAGCGCACGGCCGCCGTACTCGGCATTCGCTAGTTCCTTGCCCGGGCGACCAACGTCACCTGTGACGGGGCGGATTCGCCTAGGACGGTGACGGTAATCACGCGGACGTAAAGCTTGCCCCGGCGTGGTTTAGGTAATTCAACCGTTGGGGTGGCGGAGGTGGAATCAGGCCACACAGCGAACCCTCGGTTTTTGTTTTGACTCACGTGCACAATGAAATCGATGACAGGCGCTCCATTGGAATCCCCGGGTCGCCATCCCACCGTGACGTTTTTCCCCGTCGTGCCGATAACGGTGACATCGACGGGCGGGCTCGGAGGGTCAAAAGTCGGCGGTGGGTCCACGACGGGTGGGTCCACGACGGGTGGCGAAATTGGAGTCACAAATGCCGTTTCCAACGTGACACTTTCACCAAGGTTATTGACCGACGTCACGGTAACCCGATAGGCCACCCCGCCGGTGAGTCCAGGAACGGAAGCACTCGTCGTGGACTGATCAAATTCAGCAACGATAACGGCCTCCCTCCAGATTCGAACTCGATATCCCGTGACGGGGTCGCCGCCGTCGTGTGCTGCCGCGGACCATTCGAGTTCTGCCCCACGTTCGGTCGCGGTGGCGCGCAACGATGTCGGTGGATCGGGAACCGTTGCGGGCGTCACGGAAGCGCTCGGCGCGGAAGGTTGTGATGTGCCCACTGAATTGTGTGCGACCACCCGAACTGTTTGAGGAATCCCATTCGGCAACCCTGAAATGGTGCAGGATTGCACGATCGACTCGCACATCTGCCCACTGGGTGATGCCGTCGCGCGGTAACCCGTGATTGGCACACCACCGTCGCCCTGAGGTGTCCAAGTCACGGTTACGTCGGCATTACCCCGCGTCACGCGAGGGGTGCTTGGCGCATCCGGAACGGTGCGCGGCACACCGGAAGTCAGTGTTGCCTGGCTAACTCCGGCGACAGATCGTGCGACGACCGAGATTGAGTAGGTTGTTCCGTTGTTCAATCCTCGAATTGTGCACGTTGTCCCGTTTGTTGAACACGAGGCCGAGAAGGTCCCGGCGGCAACAGACACGGTGTATTCGATAATTGGTTCGACCGACCCACCGGAATTCCACTCGACGGTCAGTGACGAATCCGATTCCTGGATTCCGGTGATGACGGGAGCGTTCGGTTCGGGCGCAACGGTGAAGGTCTCGACACCCCGTGTTCCCGAGAAGCCGACCGTGAGTTTCTCTCCAGACAACAACAGCGACGTTGCCGAGGATCCGGCACTGAGCTGAGTCATTCCTAACCGGCGTAGATCGGTCAGTTGAAATGATGCAATCCGCGGCCCCGCTGCGCTATCGGTGGTCGCGTACAAGGTTCCTGTCGAGTCGTCGACCACAAGATTTCGGGCCCCAGTTTCCCCGGTGTTTAAGGTTGCCGATCCGATCACGGTTTTGGTCGGAATATCAATCGCCGTGATTCGACCGGGATTTGCGTCGGTGCCGAGGTAGGCGGTGGTCCCTACTACAACCGGGTCCATCAGCGTCGGTGTTCCCGTGGGAAGTGACAGCACCGAACCAACGACGAGTCTGTTCCGCGTGACGGACACCAGTTTGATCGGGATCGTGTTGACTGCCGCAAGTAGTTCGGTGCCGTTTGGGATGAATGCGGTGATCTCTTTGAGACCCGTTGGCAGAGTGGAACTGTACTCTAGAGCCCCGGTGGTGGTAGCGAACTTCATGACCTTTGCCGGGTTTTGGTTAGTGCCGACGATGTAGGAGTCCGCGCCGGAGGTGAACGCCAACGCGCGAATGAGCGTTTCGTCGGGTGCCAGTGTTCGGCTCGAGATTCGAGTCCCCGTCGTTAGATCGAAAGCGGTAATTCGGTTTCCCAAACCTGTCCGCCGGGCACTAAAAACAGCGACGTTGGATAGCGGTGAATAGAGACCCGCTATCGAACCTTCGTCTCCGGCGATGACTTCCCTTGACGTGAACGCGCCGGTAGTCCGATTTCTCGAGATCAGTGTTCCCATGGACGCACTCGTCGTGCCGTAGGCCCATTCCGTTCCTGAGGCGTCGGCCACCCACGGTGAGTTGATGATGAGTCCAGCAGGTGCCGTCGTGGACGAGAGGCTGCTGGGTGCCGCGATTGTTGCGCTCGCGGGTTGTGTTGGCCAGAGCGGAACGCTCAGCGACGTCGCGGTGATGAACAGAATTTGGCCGATTGCGATAAGGAATCGGCGGGTGGGTGAATATGTCATGGGAGATAACTCACCACTCCACACGAATTCGTGTCTCAAATTATCCACAGCAGCGGGTAATTTTGTCTCAGGGGGTTAATGTGTCCGATCTGATTGATACGACCGAGATGTATCTCAAGGTCGTTTTCGAGCTCGAAGAACAACGCCAACCCGCCCTACGAGCGCGTCTCGCCGAGCGCCTCGAACAGGCGATGCCCTCGGTGTCACAGACAGTGTCGCGGCTGGAACGCGACGGTCTACTGCGCCTCGGTGACGAACGAATCGTTGAGCTCACCGACGAGGGCCGACACATCGCGGTTGCGGTCATGCGCAAGCACCGTATCGCCGAACGATTCTTGTTTGATGTCCTGGGACTCGACTGGGCCGATTGCCACGAAGAAGCCTGTCGATGGGAACACGTGCTCGGTGATGCGGCAGAGGAAAAACTCGCAGCGCTCCTCAGCAACCTCGACACCGATCCGTACGGGAACCCCATCCCGGGCCTTGGGAACATCGGGCGCCAGGGGAAGATCTTTGTCCC
>JAEMRP010000012.1:0-8139 GCA_016463265.1 Microbacteriaceae bacterium
TCAAGAAATTGTGCTCTCTCCCTCCGACATCACTTCCACCGATCGACCTGCTCAGCCTTATGTCTACTGATTCTTTCCCGTTGAGAGTGCGACCCGACCAACGAAAACGCTTTGGCCGGATCAGCAGCGGTTTGATACTGGTCCTCGCGGTAATCGCCGGCGGTCTGGGTATGGCCAACGCGGCACAAGGACCCCGCCTCATTTCTGCCGAAGTGAACCCGAACGCCCTGACCACCCGCGACGGCCAACGTCTGATTCTTCATCTCAACCAGCCACTGTCTGACAGCGGTCCGGTCCACGTGAGCATTTCGCCCGACGCACCTATTGAGGTCACCTTCGATCAGAACAGCGTCACGATTCGGTTCACCCGCATGCTTGACTACAACACCACCTACACCGCCTCTGTCGAGGCGCACAGCGCAGCAACTGGCATTGCGGGACGAATTGACTACTCCTTTGCGACCGCGGATGTCGACGTGTATTCACTCCTCCGGGACACTCCTCAAGATGCAAACGGCCAGGACCCACCTGACAAAATTTTGCTCAACAAGCTCTCGGGAATTGCCGCACAAGAGGTGGCGTTTGAATCCCCCCGAATTCAGAGTTACGTCGTGCTCCAGGACCAACTCGGTGTGATTACTCTGGACCCGAACGACGTTCCTTCGTTGATTGTCACCTCGCCAATCGCCGGAACTCAGATCGACATCGATCTTTCCGGTGCACGCACTATCGAGGAATTTCACGGCGCCGACACTGGCGACCTATTCGGTTACATCCTTGATGACGGGTCCGGTGACAAAAATGGTCTCCACAACAGGTTGTTCCTCTACGACCTGAGCGCGGGCTCGGGAGTTCCCGCTGCTGTGACCGGATTCGCACAGAAGCCTCTCTCGGTCATGGACTGGATGTTCGTGCCCGGAACCACCTCTGTCGTCGTGCAAGACGAAGACCTGCAGCTGTATCTGATTGATGGGCTCGAGGGTGGGGATCCCACTCCGCTCGGTGGGCACGCCGAGATGCGCAGCTTTATCCCGGGCACCTTGAAACTGGTGGTGGCCGACCCAGAGAGCGGGTCTGTCATCGATCTGTCGGCGGGAACCACGACAACACTCAATCTGCCGGTACCAGAGGACGTGCCCGACTATTACCCAGGCAAACTCGAACTTCTTGCCGCTGACAGTTACGTATTGCTCAACTCCACGTATACGCCCGGCGCTCCAAGCGCTTCGGTGCTCGTGCTGACCGACCCAGACGGCAGCAGAGAACTGTTCAGGACGACCTCTGCCGGAAGCCGAGTCAGAAACTTCTGCCTCTCGCCGAATGGCGAGTTTCTCGCCGTCGAGGTCATCTCGGGCGAAGGCGTGCCCGACGAGTATCCCGTCGAGTCTGGATACAGCGCAACCTCGATCTATTTCGTTCGGGTTGACGACGGCACATCCAACCGTGGCGTCAACGGGTTCCTTCCAAACTGGTGCAGTTCGAGCAATTAGAAAAACATCGTGACGCTAGTCGGATTCGAGAACCGCCATGGCCGCGTTGTGGCCGGCGATTCCGCTGACTGCGCCTCCCCGTCTCGCGGTTGATCCGCAGAAGAAGATGCCGGGCTCGAGCGTGTCGACACCCCAACGTTCGGCTGGCGTCGAGAGCGGCGAATCGTCTGAGACGAAGGGCCAACTGAGTGGCGCATGGAAGATGTTTCCACCCGGCAGCCCGAGAGCGTGCTCGAGGTCGATTGTCGTCTTGGTCTCGATGCAGGGTTTGCCGTGGGCGTCCACCAACAACAGATCGCGGATGTCCTCAGACAGCACCGAATTAATCGAGTCGATGACCGCGTCTTCGAGTTTCTGACGCATCGCGTTGTTGTCGCTGTCTCGCACCAGCGAATGAGGTGTCTGGAGGGCAAAGACCGTGAGGGTTTGAGCACCCGACTCGCGAAGAGTTTCGCCGAGGATGGTCGGGTCGGTAATCGAGTGGCAATAAATCTCGCACGGTAATGGGTTGGGAATCTCACCTCGCGTCGCTTGTTCGAACGCCACTTGCAATTGCTCGAAGCCTTCGTTGATGTGGAACGTTCCGCCGAACGCGGCGACGGGATCGGTGTCTGTTTTCAGTTTCGGCAACCGCTCCAGCAACATGTTGACTTTCACCTGAGCGCCCTCGATGGTGTGAGCCGAAGACCGCCCGCGCAGTGACTCAAGGACCGGCCGGGCAACATTGGCGAGCACGAATCGCGCCGACACCGAGTGGGTCTCGCCGTCCTGTTGGTAGGTGACGGTTCGAACGGGACTATCGGTTGCGGTGCCACCGGATAAATCGCCAATCGACAGGACCTCGCAACCTGACCTCAATTCGGCACCGAGCTCCCGCGCACGCGCCGCCATCGACGTTGTGACAGCGCCCATCCCGCCCACGGGGATGTTCCACTCACCGGTCTCGTTTCCAATCACGTGGTACAGAAAGCACTTGTTGGCATCGAGCTCTGCATCGTGATTAGAGGCGAATGTCCCGATAAGCGCGTCGGTCATCACCGCGCCACGCACGAGATCAGACTCGAACGAATCGGCAATCGTTTCGCCGATGGGCCGCGCAAAGAACTCTTCCCACAATTCGGGGCCGAATAATTGCCGAACTTCCGATTCGGTTTTTAGTGGTTCCAGAACCGTGGGGAATAAGCGTTGTGCGATGGTCTCGGTTTTTGCATAAAAAGCGTTCCACGCAGCGAAGTCGCTAGCCGCCCCGATTGAGTCGAAAGACCGTGCCGTCGATTCGGCATCTATCTCGTCGATTAGCAACCCAGCCTTGCCGTCGGGTGCGGGAGTGAAAGATCCGTAACGTCGCGGGGCTGTCTCGACATCGAGACCGAGGTCTTCGATGATGCGTTTCGGAAGAAGGCTCACGAGGTAGGAGTATCTCGACAGTTTCGCATCGATGCCATCGAATGCCTGTGCCGATATCGCAGCCCCACCGAGCACATCGTGTTGCTCGAGTACGACTACCGATTTTCCGGCTTTGGCCAAATATGCCGCCGCAACGAGGCCGTTGTGACCGCCGCCGATTATGGCAACGTCGACTCCTTGGCTGTCCATGCACTCAGCCCTAGACGAGGCGACGAACTGCGGCAGCGAAATTATCGACGTCGTCCTCGGTGGTGTCCCACGCGCACATCCAGCGCACTTCGCCGGTGGCGGGGTTCCAGTCGTAAAACCTGAACTCCTTGCGGAGTTCATCGGCAACACCCGGGGGCAGCGTTGTGAAGACGCCGTTGGCCTGGGTGGGCTGCGTGAAGTTGACGCCCGTCACTCCTTCCAGGGCGGAGCGCAAGCGAGTGGCCATTGCGTTGGCGTGAGAGGCCGAGCGCAACCACAGGTCGTCCTCGAGAAGGGCAATGAGTTGGGCCGACACGAAACGCATCTTTGACGCGAGCTGCATGTTCATCTTGCGCAGGTAGATCAATCCGTGCACGGCTTCGGGGTTCAAGACCACGATCGCTTCGGCGCCCATCAAACCGTTCTTGGTCCCGCCGAAACTCACGATGTCGACGCCGGCATCCCGGGTGAACGCGCTGAACGGAACACCTAAAGCGGCCGCCGCGTTCGAGATGCGCGCTCCGTCGAGGTGCACGGTCATGCCCAGCGAGTGCGCGTGTTTGGCGATCGCCGTGACCTCATCCGGAGTGTAAATGGTACCCACTTCACTGGATTGCGTGATGGTGACGGCGAGGGCCTGAGCGCGATGCTCGTCCCCAAAGCCATGAGCCTGCTCATCAATAAGCGCGGGAGTCAGCTTGCCCTCGAATGCCGGAACGGTCAGCAACTTGAACCCACCCACGGCTTCGGGCGCCGTGGACTCGTCGTTGTTCACGTGAGCGGTCGCGGTGCAAATCACTCCGCCCCAGCGAGGGATCATCGCCTGCAGGCTCAGAACGTTTGCACCTGTCCCGTTGAAGACCGGGAAAACTTCGATTCCGTCACCGAAGTGTTTTGCCATCACAACCCCGAGGTGCTCGGAGTACTGGTCTTCGCCATAGGCAACCTGGTGTCCGCCGTTGACGACGGCTAACGCATCGAACACCTCGGGATGAACCCCGGCATAGTTATCGGATGCGAATCCGCGCCAGGCGGTGTCGTGCAGTTTGTCCATGCCTTAACTCTAGGCGCGGATGCCGACGGTCGACTCAATCACCGGCGAGATTTTGCGCTCGAGTGCCTCGTAGAACATCGACAGCGGGAATTCGTCATCCAACAGTTGGTCGGTCAATTCACCGGGCGCGCCGGTCACAGGAAGCGCGTCGGCACCCTTCGCCCAGACAGAGGCGGGGTGCGGCGTAAGAGTGCCGGCAACCAGTTCGTATGCGGCAAGCCAGTGCGAGATCTTGGGGCGATCGATCGAGCGCCAATAGAGTTCATCGATCGCGTCTCCGAGACTCACCACGACATCCGGCACTTCAGCCCAGTCGATAGAAAGCTTGTTGTCGGTCCAGTGCAGCACCCCGTGCTGGTGCATCCAGGCAAAGAGCATCTGCCCGGCAACGGCGTCATAGTTGCGCACGCGCGACCCCGTCATCGAGAAGCGGAAGATGCGGTCGAAGATGACCGCGTACTGAACTAGCCGGGCGTGCCGCCTCATCTCGGGGCTGGTCTCGCCGTCCCGTTCAATCTTCACGCTCTCGCGAAAGGCGGTTAGGTCGCAGCGCAATTCCTCGAGCCCATACAAGAAGAACGGCATGCGTTGTTTGATCATGAACGGATCAAACGGCAGATCGCCACTCATGTGGGTGCGATCGTGAATGAGATCCCACATGATGAAGGCCTCTTCGGCCAAGGTTTGGTCGGTGAGCAGTTCCTCGACCTCCGCGGGCATGGCGAGGCCCGTAATCTCGATGGCTGCACGTGTCACCTTGCGGAAGCGAGCGGCTTCGCGATCCTGAAAAAGGGCGCCCCATGTGAACGAGGGAACCGAGCTCATCGCGACCGATTCGGGAAACAGTACGGCCGAGTTGGTGTCATAACCGGCGGTGAAGTCTAAGAAACGAAGTGGTACGAGCATCTTGTTGGAGTAGTCACCGGCCTCGAGTTCGGCGATGAATTCAGGCCAGAGCACCTCGACCAACACGGCTTCAACGAACCGATTGGTGCTGCCGTTTTGGGTGTACATCGGGAAGATAACGAGATGACGGATGCCGTCCGCACGGTGCGCTGCCGGCGCAAACTCAAGAATCGACGCGAGGAAATCGGGTTCACCGAAACCGCCGTCAACCCAGCGACCAAAGTCGGCAATCACGGCCGCCAAGTAGCTGGCATCGTGCGGGAAGTGCGGAGCGAGCTGCTCGATAGATGAGCAGATCGTTGCCACGTGCACGGCCGCCGCGGTGTGTGCTGATGCGAGCGCGGCGGACTTGCTCTTGCCTGCGTCGCTTGCGGCTTCTGGAATCGAACCGTTCTTGATCTGCAGACCCTGCAGCGCGGTCGCCGCGGCTTTGAGGGCAATCCACGCGGGCTCGGCGACGAGGTCGGCGCTGGGGACGTCGATGGTCGTGAGGGTGGGGTCAACGGAAGCCATGCCACAATTCTAACCGCGATATCGAGCAGATTTGCGCACTCTATTGCACTAAACCTGCGAGTTTGGGGGCAAAGCGCGCCAAGAAAATGCGCAACAGGGTATGGCTGTGTAAATCACGGGATACACGGTTGGGCACGCTCCGTCAACTTCTGATGTTCATCTCGCGTTTTCGTTATCAGTGACATCGTGACGTAGGTTCAGAACTACAGCACTTGGGATTTCATCTCGTGTCGCGAGATGACAATTTTTTCCAGTGCTTCTGAGGAGAAAAAATGAACGACATGCACGAAAACCCCAACGAAACCAGCGCAGACCTAGGCGACATCGTCGCAGTGGCATCCGGTGCCGGCACGTTCAGCACTCTCGTTGCAGCGGTAGCGGCCGCTGGTTTGGTCGAGACCCTCCAGGGGCCCGGACCGTTCACCGTTTTTGCGCCGAACGACGACGCATTTGCACAACTGCCCGAGGGACTCGTTGCGGCACTGCTCGAAGAAGAAAACCTCGACACCCTGGTCAAGATCCTTACTTACCACGTGATCGGCAGCAAGGTTATGGCCGCCGACGTTTCCAGCGGTGACTGCCCCACGGTCGAGGGTTCGGCCATCGACATCCAGGTTGGCGACAATGTCGTTCTGAACAAGACGACCAATGTCATCGGCACCGACATCATGGCCTCGAACGGCGTCATTCACGTCATCGATTCCGTTTTGTTGCCCGAGGGCGTTGACGCAGCGGCTCTTCTGTCCTAAATAATCAGCACGGAAGGGTGGGGGCTCTTTCTCCCGCCCTTTTGCTGTTTAACGTCAGTCCTCCCGCACCAATCGCACTATGTTGGCACGGAATCTTCCCAGTTTTGTCGCATATGGGCTGGGCTAGTCTTGCCCTATGTTGACCATCGGTGTTGATCTCGCGGCCGAGCCCAAAGGCACCGCGGTTTCTGGAATCGAATGGGCCGACGGGCGTGCCCAACTGGTGAGTCTGGTGCTAGGTGCGACGGATGACGACATTGTTGAGGCGTCATCGTCCGCCGACAAAATCGGAATCGATTGTGCGCTCGGTTGGCCCGACAAATTTGTCGATTTCGTGGTGAATCACCGAGCGTTCAATCACACAGTGGACCACGAGTTCGGCGCAATGGACTGGCGCAAGGAACTTTGTTACCGAGAAACTGACAGACGAGTGCGCGATGTTACGGGTCGTTGGCCCTTGAGCGTTGCGACGGATCGACTCGGGGTGACAGCTCTGCGCTGCGCCGGACTGATGGAACGCCTAGGGGCCGCTGGGGTTGATGTCGACAGAGCGGGATTTGGCGGCGTTGTCGAGGTTTACCCTGCTGGCAGTTTGAAAATCTGGGGTTTTGACACCACGGGATACCGCGCCACAGCCGGTGCTCGCTCCACATTGCTCGACGCGATTTCATCGAAAGCCCCGTGGATTGATTTTTCAGAGTTTCGGGACATGATGGTCGATTCCTGCGACGCGTTCGATGCGGTCATTGCATCGCTTGCCGCCCGAGCCGCCGCGACCGGATCGGCTACGTTGCCGTCAGAAAACGACTGTGCAATTGCCCGAATTGAAGGGTGGATCGCGATGCCGCACCGAGACATGGAAAAGTTGCTGCATATTTCGTGAAAGACATCCGCGTCGATGGCGACCTGGCAATTGATTGGTTTTCCGCTTGCCGTCAAACATTTAGGCTTAGAAGCCCATGAGAAAGAGGCTCGACCGCAGATGATAAAAGACTTGATTGCACAGCAGACACAGAGATTCGACGCGTTTTTTATCGGTTTCTCAGAGAAATTTGGTGTGCCTTTCCTTCGCTTTTCCATCGGAGTGGTTTTCATATGGTTTGGAGCATTAAAGACCATCGGTCATTTGTCCCCGGCGTTCGACCTGATTGCAGCGACGGTTTACTGGCTCACTCCAGAAATCATCGTGCCTCTGCTGGGCCTCTGGGAGGTGGGCATTGGGATCTGTTTCCTCATTCCACCGCTAACCAGACTAGGACTGCTGCTACTTGCACTACAGATGCCTGGAACGTTTTTGCCTTTGGTGCTGCTTCCTGACGTTTGCTTTACCGTTTTCCCTTTCGGTCTAACTCTCGAGGGCCAGTACATCGTGAAGAACCTCGTCATTATTGGATCGGCACTCGTCATTGGCTCGCGCTTGGACGATAAATCCCCAGTACCCTCAAAGTAGTGGGGTGCATCGCACTGCCGCACCGAGACATGGAAAAGTTGCTGAGTGTTACGTGAAGAGAACGGCGTCCCAATAAGCCCCAGTTAGAATTTGGGTACTGAAAAACCATGAGTGTCTATTTCGCCTCCACTGAAGGAACTATTTAATGCCTCAAAACGTCGCATCCGGCCGCCGCATCTCTACTTCTGTTCTTGTCATCGGCACCGGAGGTTCCGGGCTTCGAGCGGCAATCGAGTTATCGGAACGCGGCGTTGACGTCCTTGCTGTTGGAAAGCGTCCAAAGAACGATGCCCACACGTCGCTTGCGGCTGGCGGCATCAACGCGGCCCTGTCCACGATGGACCCCGACGACAGCTGGCAGCAGCACGCCGCGGACACTAT
>JAEMRP010000012.1:8239-13046 GCA_016463265.1 Microbacteriaceae bacterium
GGTCGTCTGCGGGACGCCGAGTTTGTGCAGTTCCACCCGAGCGGCATCCTCGAACCGGAGAACGCCGCCGGAACCCTCATCAGCGAAGCGGCTCGAGGTGAGGGCGGGGTTCTGCGCAACTCCCTCGGTGAACGATTTATGTCCAAGTACGATCCCGAACGCATGGAACTGTCGACGCGTGACCGGGTCGCTCTCGCCGCCTATACCGAAATCAAAGAGGGCCGCGGCACGGCGAAGGGTGGTGTGCTGCTCGACATCTCGCACTTGCCTCGAGAGACAATCATGACTCGACTGCCGCGTGTCTACCAGACCATGCTCGAACTTCAGGTTCTCGATGTCACGACCACCGCCATCGAAATTGCCCCGACGGCGCACTATTCGATGGGCGGCGTGTGGGTGCGGCCGGAAGACCACTCCACCGACGTCACTGGGCTTTACGCAATCGGCGAGGCATCAAGCGGGCTCCACGGCGCGAATCGTCTCGGTGGCAACTCGCTCATCGAGCTACTCGTCTTCGGCCGCATCGTTGGCGAGGCGGCCGCCGAGTACAGTGCGGGAATCGTGACGCATCATCGGTCGCAAGAGGTAATCGAGGCGGCAGAGCGGGAAGTGGCGGACACTCTTGCGTCAGACGGCGAAGAGAACGTTCGGGCATTGCAGCGCGACCTGCGCGACACCATGACCGACTGCGGTGGGGTGGTGCGCGACGAGGCCGGATTGCTCGAGGGGCTTCGCCAACTCGACAGCCTCGACGATCGCCAGACCCGAATCGGTGTGCATCCCGACGTCGCAGGCTTCTCTGCACTTGCGCACGCGTTTGACCTGCGAGCCTCGCTCATGGCCGCGCGCGCGACTCTTGCGTGTGCACTCGAGCGACGAGAAAGCCGCGGCGCTCATAACCGCAGCGACTTCCCCGAAATGGACCCGGCCCTCCAGGTCAATCTCGTGTGGTCAGCCGACGGATCGATAGCGCACGAAGAGATTCCGCCCGTGCCAGCCGAAATCGCCGCACTCATGGAGGACGTCTCGCAAGTCGGCAAGCTACTCGAATAGCGGGCATCGAGCAATGGAACTGGTTGCAACGCGGGAGGCAGGACTCGCGAAGCTCAGGGAGTTTGTTCCCCGAGCGGGTCGGGCCTACGCCGCGGAACGAAACCTCGACCGCGGTCTCGATGATCGCACCAATGTTTCGGGCCTGTCACCGTGGGTGCGCCACCGGCTCGTCACCGAGAGGGACATTGTTGAATCAGTTCTGCAACGGCATTCGCTCGATGCGGCCTCGAAGTTTGTGCAGGAGGTCTATTGGCGCACCTATTGGAAAGGCTGGCTGGAGTTGCGTCCAAGCGTCTGGGCGCGATACGCGGCGAGCGTCGAACCTGCGTTCGCGGGCTTGACCGCCGCCGAGCTCACCAACTTCGAGGCAGCAGTGACGGGAACGACCGGCATCGATGGCTTTGACGCCTGGGCGACCGAATTGGTCGCCACCGGCTATCTGCACAACCACGCGCGAATGTGGTTTGCCAGCATCTGGATCTTCACGCTCCGCCTGCCCTGGCAACTGGGCGCGGACTTCTTCATGCGACACCTGCTCGATGGCGACCCCGCATCGAACACACTCTCGTGGCGTTGGGTTGGCGGATTACAGACGGTCGGCAAAACCTACCTCGCGACACCTCAGAACATTGAGTCGGCAACGGGTGGCCGGTTTCGTCCGCGCGGACTTGCCACACACGCGATCGCACTCGACGAGGACTCCCCCGCACCGGCTCCTATCGCCGCGCCGCAACAAGGGCCTATTCCCGGCGGACGGATAGCCCTGTTGCTTCACGAAGATGATGCGTCCGTTGAGTCGCTCGCGCCATTACTGGAAACAAGTGGGGCGCAGGTAGTGGCGGTCGCGGCGCCGCGTTCGGCCGAATCGCGGTCAATTTTGTCAGCGTCGTCCGGGCTGTCAGGTCAACGCGTCGATTCAAGCGCCGAGGCGTTACCAACATCGTCGCTCGTCGCGTCCTTTACCGGCGGTGCCCTAGCCGACGGTCTGAGCCGGGCAGGTAACCACTTCGCAGCGGAAGCCAGCGCGCTTGATGGGTTCGACGCCTCCGATGTTCTGCCGTGGCTTCGGTCGCACAACGTGACGGCTCTCGTCACGCCGTACGCACCGGTTGGCCCGGTGCGCGACCGGCTCGACCGACTCAGCGTTGACCTCGCTGCCGAGGGAATCACACTCTCCCGTGTTCTGCGCACGTGGGATAGCCACGCGTGGCCGCACGCCGCGCGGGGGTTCTTCTCGTTCCGCGAGCGAATCCCTGCTCTGGTCAGAGAACAGCAACTAGAGGGTAGCCGCGGTTAGGATGAAGGCATGACTATGCCCGAGCACGGAGAATCTGAAGGCAACACCGCGGCGTGTGAGTGCGCTCTCGATCCCGCAAATGCGGTGATGTGTGTGTGCGATCACAACCCCGGTGCGGAATGCCATTGTGCGCCGTTCGAATCCAAGTGCGACCAGCGCCACCACCTAACTAGCGCCATTCAAACTGTCAATAGTTGTTGCCAGTAGTTTCTCGAGCACGACAACTAGCGCCACGCTTATTTAGCGGTCAATCCCGAACTCCGAGAGATTGCGCTCGGCGGCGGGCTTCAGTGACTCATTGACGTCGAGTGAATCACCGTCACTTGCTCACCTTTGATGAGAACAACCCCGCGGCTATCGACAAGCACGACATCGCCGGTGGACGTTTCTATGAGAGCCTCGACCGTGCCGGACACAGCGCCAAATTCCTGCCATGTTGTGTTTTCTAATCTCCACAAGATTCCATCCACATCAACACCGATGAGACCATCGTTCTGACCGGCTGCGATGTTGTACAGCAGTGGTGCATTTTCCACTGGACTAAACGAGGAACCCTGAGTGTCACTGAGCTGAAGTCCGGTTGGGGTGGCGGCGAACAACAACCCACTGGGTGTCGCGGCTAGGTCAGCAGCCTCTAGAGCTGACCCGTCAGTCCACGTGACGCCGCCATCTGTGCTGATGCGAATGACGGACGAACTGGACCCAATGCCGAAAATTGTGTCGCTATCGCTGCTCGTCAGTAAATGGAAGTCCTCGACTCCGCTGAATGCCACCGGGTCCCACGTCTCACCAGAATCAACACTTCGAACGACACCAAGGCTCGGTGTTCCAAGTTCGGCGGGTGTGCTCGGTCCGGGGTGGCCGGAGGAATACTGCACGCCATTGTTGCCCGTCAAGCCCATAGCGTCGAAGTCGTTACCACCGATTGGTCCCACGACGTCGCCGGAACTCGTTAGTGAGTAGATGCCCGTGTGAGTGCCCAACAGCACTTTCCCACCACCCAGATCGACAATCCCGTGTACATGCCCGAACTCCACTGGAGCATTGGGGGTGGAAGGAGAAGCGCAACCCGCTAACACCAAAGTTCCTAAAAGCGTGAGGCTCAGTGCCGCTCGGGAAGGATTCGACGTATTCATATACCTAGATATTACGCGCGGCACGCCGGGAGCCCGCACAGGTCTAATCGGTGTTGCCACACGGGGTTCCCCCTGTGTAGACGGGTCCCATGGACTCGCTAGGTTATGGCCCGTTTGCTCAGTGTCAACGTGAGGGCGTCGACCTCCGCGACAAACAGGTCGTTCCCGGCCACACGGGCTTGCACCGCGGCGATGAGGGTGTGAACCTGATCGGCGTTCAGGCCGTCGGGAAGCGCCAACAGAAGGGTGACGTCGGGCCCGTCCCCGGTTGCGTTCGGATCGCCTGACCCGACATTGACCTCGAGCAGGTTGTCGATTCCCGCGAGCAGTTTGCGGGTTTCCGCGAGAAACTCGTCCGACTCCCACGGCGCGAGGTACGGGTTGCCCTGAGCAATCGACCAGACGATCGGTCGACGCAACACGATCGAGTCGGTACCCGGGTTCACGACGATGCGATCGGTTTGTTCACTCGCGGCGGCGAGCGCGACCCGCTGAGCTTCGATTGGTATGGGTCGCGCGTCCGAGTTCCATGCAGTCATCGCGGCAACAGACGTGAACGCCGGAATGACCTTTTCGCCGCCCGGACCGGCGACGGTGATGACGGACAGTTCCTGGACCTTGTCTTCCATGACGGGGTTGTCGACGTCGAAGTCATCCCCCGCGTGGGTCACGAGCGGGATGAGGAACCGATTGACGGCGAAGGCAGCCACGAGGTCCGTGAAGGAACCCGTGCCGGCGTGCCACGCGGTCAAGCGCTCGGCAACATCAGCGGGCGTCTCGCCGGTGTCCCCCGCGTGCGGGTTGTCGTGGAACGCTCGGCCCTCCCAGGGAACGCCAGACGAATCCGTGTGGTGGTCGTTCGACATCGACTCAGTTCCCGTTCGCTACGGACAAGGCGTCGCGCAGGGTAAAGGCGCCCGCGTAGAGCGCTTTGCCGAGGATTGCCCCCTCGACACCAATGTCGACGAGGTCGCGGATCGCGGCGATGTCGTCGAGCATCGCGATTCCGCCGGATGCAATAACGGGAGCCTGGCTTCGGCGTGCGACGTCGCTCAACAGCTGAAGGTTCGGGCCGCTCATCGCACCGTCGGTGTCAACGTCGGTGACGATGTACCGCGAGCACCCCGCGGTTTCCAAGAGTTCCAGTGCCTCAAACACATCGCTGCCGACGTCCGCAGTTCCGCGGGCGGCGAGAGTCGTTCCCCGCACGTCCAGCCCGACGGCAACCCTTTCTCCATGTTCGGCGATGGCCGACGTCACCCATTCAGGATTCGCAAGTGCGGCCGTCCCCAGATTGACGCGCCGCACACCGGCAGCAAGC
>JAEMRP010000129.1:0-1668 GCA_016463265.1 Microbacteriaceae bacterium
CGGCGACGCCGCCGCTCACCAGTTGATAGCTCGTGAACCCGAGCCAGAGGCTGTACAGCAGAGGGAAACCCACCGCAACAGCCATGACCGAGAGAAGCGGGGCCATCATCGCGTTCTGAAACTTCACGACGGGCTCCTTTTCTTCTGACGGGTGACTGTTGCGGTGGGTTCGGTTACTGCGTTATCGGCTTTGGATCGTGTTGATGGCGTCGTTAGCCTGAGCCAACGCTTCGTCCACCGTCATCGTGCCAGAAACCGCGGCGTTCAGTGCTTCACCGACCGCCGTGATCATCTCGTCGCCCATCAGTCCCTGGGTGAGAGGGGCTGCGCTCGCCAAGATGGTCGTGACTGCCGCGTAGTAGTCAGCGCCGAAACCTTCGCTGAGAACTGCGGGGTCCGTCATCGAGCTTTCGCGGATGGCGGCGCCACCGAGGATGACGCGCTGGACGTCAACCTCTTTGGACGTGAGCCATGCGGTGAATGCCCATGCAGCGTCCGGTGCGGCCGAGTTCACGGGCAACGCCCATGTCCACGAACCGAGTGCGGACTTTCCGCCGGGCATCACAGCGAGCTTGAACTTGCCCGCGTACGGACCCGAGTCGGGCTGGTTAAGAGCGGCAAGGTTCCAGTTGTAGGAAACCATGGCTGCTGCTCCACCGCTCGAGACCGAACGGAACGCGTCATCGAAGGCCCAGTTGAGGCTGTCCTTCGGTGCCGAGTTGTTGTAGAGCTCGATGTACGCCTCGAGAGCCGCTTTGGCCTCGGGTGTGTTGAGGTTGGCCTTGCCATCCGCGCCATAGATCGAACCGCCGGCGGAGTAGAGGAAGTTGGTCCACTCCTCCATGATCTTGTAGCCCGTCTGAGGCTGCATCGCCAAGCCGGCCCGGTCGGGCTCGGTGAGGGATGCCGAGAACGACACCAGTTCGTCCAACGACGTCGGGACCTCGTCAGCAGACACCATGTCGGTGTTGTAGATGTATCCGAGTGCGTAGTTGTAGAACGGAACGCCGTAACGGACGCCGTCGACCGTGGTGATGTCGGTCAGCGACGAGAAGAAGTCTCCTGCGTCGTAGTCGGCAACAGCGTCGATCTGAGCATCCATCGGCTGGATGAATCCAGCTGCGACGAAGTCGTTCACCCACGAGTTGTCAATCACGATGAGGTCATACGCTGCTTCGGGAGCCTGGAACGAAGCAACCAGTTTGTCCTTCATCTGGTCGTAGGGGAGCTTTTCGATCTGCACGTCAATGTCGGGGTAAACCGCGTTGAAGTCGGGCAAGAGCGAAATGACGATGTCGCTGTCGGGAACGTCCTCCATGAGGATACGAACTGTTCCTGATGTGCTCGTCGGGTCAGTGGTGCCTGACCCGGCGTCGGTGGTTGCTGGTGCACACCCGGCGAGGGCAACGGCGCCCAGGCTGAGTGCTGCGAGTCCGGCAAGGAGCCGTCTCGCTTTTGTGGTGAAAGACATGATTGCCTTCCTTTCCTTTGTTGGTGGTGATTTATTCAGTTGATGTGTCGGTAATGGAAATCTGTGGACTTTTAGTCCATGTATGCGCCGCCGTTGACGGCGATGGATTCGCCCGTCATGAATCGCGCGTCGTCAGATAATAGGAACGCCACGACTCCGGCGACGTCCTTCGGTTGTTGCAGTCGCCCGAGGGGCGT
>JAEMRP010000129.1:1678-3273 GCA_016463265.1 Microbacteriaceae bacterium
CGCCCGAGTGGCGTGTCAGCAATCCAGCCCTGCTCGACGTCGTCGGGGGTAATGCCGCGCAGGCTCGCTTCCCACGCCAATTCGCGTTCCTGCATCGGCGTCTCGACGAATCCGGGACACACCGCATTGACGGTGATCTGGTGTTCCGCCAATTCGAACGCCATCGCTTGGGTCAATCCGACGACCCCGAACTTCGAGGCGACATAGTCGGCGAGATACGGGACTCGGCCCTGTTTGCCCGCCATTGACGCGGTGTTGACGATGGTTCCCTCGACACCCGTTCGCACCATCGCGCGCGCGGCGGCTTGGCCACAGACATAGGCGCCGAGAAGGTTGACCTCGAAGGTCTTGGTGACTTTGTCGATGGGCATGTCGAGAAATTTCTCCATAAACGAGATCCCAGCGTTGCTGACCCACGCGTGCAGACCAATCCGGTCGGCGATGTCGTTGGCGACGGTCGCGGCTTCGTCGGGGTCGCTGACGTTCAGGCGCGCGAATTCGTGAGTCTGACCGCCAGCGGTGCTGAGTTTCTCGCTCGCCGCCTTCGCCGCGTCGACGTTGATGTCGGTCACGACAACCTGCCAGCCGCGCTCGGCAAGAACCGTGGCAATCGTCTGCCCGATTCCCGACCCCGCGCCGGTCACAACAACGTTTTTGATGGTCACGCGGTTCTCCTTGCAATCGAGTGCGAGATGGGGGTGACCGCCGCGCCAAGTTCGCGCCATTCGGCGTAGGCGTCGTTGTAGGTCGACACGTTGGTGGGGTTCGGCACGATGGCTTTGTCGAGCGCGAGGAATCTCTTCGAGTCCTCCCAGCCGGACAGGGAACCGATTCCGATCGCGGCGATGACGGCCGCGCCGAGCGACGCCCCGGGGTGATCGACGACGGGGTGCAGTTCCATCCCCAACACCTCACTGTGGATCTGTTTCCACAACGTCGACTTACTTCCGCCGTTCGTGACCATCACTCGTGACAGGGTGATTCCGCGTTCGGCGAACACCTCGACGTGGTGACGGAACCCGAACGCGATCGATTCGAGGACCGATCGGTACATGTCCGCGCTAGTGTGACCGAGGTGCAACCCCGCGAACGCTCCGCGCAGGTTCGGGTCGTTGAGCGGGCTCTTCTCCCCCAAGAAATACGGCAGGCACAGGACGTCGGCGGCGGGTCGGGCGGTCGCCTCGGTGTCAAGCATCGCGAGGTCTTCGCCACCAATCAGCGATTGGTACCAGCGAATCAGGCTTCCGCTCGTGGCCATGCACCCATTCGGCAGCCATCGCCCGGGAATCGGGTGGGCGTCGAGGTACAGACGTTCGTCGACGAGAGGCGTGTCGCTCGCGGCGAGGATATCGCCGGCTCCGCCCAGTTTGACCAGAGCGTCACCCTCGCGTTCGACACCGGCCGAAAACGCCGAGATGACGTGGTCGGCACCGCCGACGACCAGTGCGGTTCCGGTGGCGAGCGAGGTGCGCTCGGCCATCGGGGTTGAAATCTCGCCGACTCGTTCGGACGAGGTGCGGACGGGCGACAATTTCGCGGAGTCAAGGCTCACGGAGTCGAGGACGGTGGCAAATGGCTTTTGGTCAAGCGTGTAC
>JAEMRP010000130.1 GCA_016463265.1 Microbacteriaceae bacterium
TGGCTTCCGAGAGGAAGTTGACGTGGAAGGCACCCAAGAGTCTCAATGGAGGGACGATCACGGATTACGTCATTCAGTACCGGGCCTCCAGAACGACCCTATGGTCAACGTTCACCGACGGCATCTCAACGAGCCGCACGGCAACTGTCACCGGGTTGACGAGAGACGTGACTTATAAGTTCCAGGTCTCCGCGCGCACCTCGGGGGGCGACAGCCCCTTTTCGAAAGCCAAATAGGCGACCTAGACGCCCGTAAGCGAACGCTCACCTAATTGGGAAACCACTGATTATGCGGGTTCGATTCCCGTCATCCCCTCCATACCCATAAAACCGGGCTAATACGGGAAACAGTCGGACCTAAGATTACTAGTCTGCGCGAGATCGCTTGTAGGATTTTATAAAAATGTGTCACATTCTGGTGATACGATCGAATCATCATGCTCGCCCCCCCTGCAAAAAGTATTCGGGTCGACATTCAGCTTCTTCGCGCCGCAGCAGTTCTGTCCGTAGTAGCCTTCCACTTCTGGCCTAGTCGCTTTGCTAGTGGTTTCGTCGGCGTTAATGTTTTCTTTGTAATCTCGGGGTACCTCATCACGGCGCTGATCGTTCGGGAAATCGAATCGACCGGAAAACTGAACCTCGTCAAATTCTGGATGCGACGAATTCGCCGAATTTTCCCCGCGTCAAGCGTCGTCATCACCGCCACCGCGGGGGTCGTCATGTGGATCGGAACGCCCGAAATGGTTTCCAGCATCGTGCGGCATGTTTTTGCATCGGCTTTCTCGGGTGAAAACATCCTTCTGGCTTTCGACCAGTCCGATTACAGCCGTGCCAACGAGGCGCCGTCCTCGCTGCAACACTTCTGGTCACTAGCTGTGGAGGAGCAGTTCTATGCAGTCTGGCCCCTGGTCGTCCTTGTCGTTGTCGTTGTCGTTCGCCAATTTTCGCAAATAGTGAGGGCCCTCACTGCCGTCATCGTCAGTATCGTCATCGCGAGCGCCGCATTCGCCATTTTGCTCGCCTCGGTGAATGAGCCGAGCGGCTACTACAACCCGCTGGCGCATGCATGGCAACTCGGGCTCGGTGCATTTGTCGCGATACTTGGTAGTCGGGGAACGTATCGATTGTCGGCCGGTGTCGCAACAGTCATCAACCGCGTCGCCTGGGTCTTACTGCTCGCCACGTTTGCCATTCCCAACCTCGAAGCCGATGTTCCGATCTGGAGAGTCGCGCCAGCTGTAATCCTGACCGCCATCGTCATCGCGACCGGAAATCGCCGCGCGGCAACGGCGACCAACGTCGTGGCGCGAACCGTTCGGGACGTCGGGCACTGGGTCGGCGACCGGTCGTTCTCGTTGTACCTTTGGCATTGGCCCATCCTGATCCTGGCGCCTAACGTCCTCAAAGTTGAATTGACGGCGATTCATAAGATTGCAGCCATCGCCCTCGCGTTTCTTTTGTCTGAGATTTCGTTTCGATTTGTCGAGACGCCCGTGCGAATCAGTCGCTGGCCGAGTTTGCAAAATCCGTTCTTCATCTCCTCCTTTGCTTTTGTCACAAGCGCAGGTCTCGTCGCATCGGTCATGGTGATCGCCGTAGCCATCACTCCACCACCGCCTGCGCCATTCGACCCCTCGACCGCGTCAGACCCGCAGAGTTCATTCTTTGATGACACTCGGGTCATGCGCAAAGGATTGGATGTGACCGGTATCGCCCGATACTGCGACGGGGCGGGATCCTGGCTTTACGATTGTGACAACGAGACCGACCTTCCCACCCCGTTGTCTCCCCATGCGATAGATGCTTGTGAACGCATTAACCCATGCGAGATTGGGAACGCAGCCAGCCCGATCACGGTCGCGTTTGTTGGCGATTCCCACGCAACCCAACTCAAGAACGGCATGGATATGGTGGGTCAACTTCTTGATTGGCGAATCGTGTCGTTCACCAAATCGAGTTGTCATTTGGGTGAAGACACATCCCCCGATTGCGGGGAGCGGAACGCGATGGTTATGGAACGTGTTTTTTCAGGAGAGTTCGACCTCGTGATTACCGCTCAACGAGGAGAGGACTCCACAGACACGAATTATTGGAACGTGTTTAATTCGATCATTACGAGCGGTACCCCGGTGGCAACGTTCCGCGACAATCCGGAACTCGGCGAGGCAATGGTTTCCTGCAGCCGCATCAACTTTTCGGACCCTAACGCTTGTCTATTTGTTCCCAGCGTTGCGTTCCGCAACGACGATCATGCCGTCAACGCCGCCACTTCATTGGGGATGCACGTCATCGATTTATCACCGGTTTTTTGTCATGACAACGTCTGCCCGCTGGCGATTGGTGGTGTGAATGTTTACCAAAACAATCACCACCTGAACCGTGTGTTCGCCGATACCCTGGCCCCACTGATCGCCGCCGACCTTGCCGGTGCAAGACTCATTCGAACGGAATAACACCGTCCGAACCAACAAAGATAAGGTCGGCTGGCTGCCCAACATCAATCGTCGTCCGGGCCGAGGCCTTGATTGCTTGACTGCGGGTCAACGCTTCCTCCGGGTGCCACGCCGGCCGGCCGTCAGCAGAGCGCGCAGTCGCCATCTCGATGGTGTGCCACGGGTCAAGCGGCGCGACGGGGGCATCGGACCCGAGAATCAGTTTGACTCCCGCATCAAGGAACGACTTCATCGGGTACGCATACGAGACGCGGTCGCCCCAGAGTTTCTCGGCGACGTCGCGATCGTCGACGGCGTGCGCCGGTTGGATGCTGGCGGTCAGTCCAAGTTTCGCCATGCGGTGAACGTCCTCGGGAAGGACCATCTGCGCGTGTTCGATACGTCCGGTGACACCGACCTTCTCAAAAGTGTCGATGACGACAGAGTTCGCCTTGTCGCCTATCGCGTGAAGGGCAGCGGTGACTCCGTGTTCAGTTGCCTCGCGCACCAGCCGTTCGAGTTCTGTCAACTCGGTGTTGAGAACACCGGTCGAGGCTTCCCCTTCGTACGGTGCGTGCATATAGGCGGTCCGAGTGTTGATGGCACCGTCTGTGATGACCTTGAGAAAACCCATCTCGACCCGACCGCCGACTGAATCGCCGGTTCGCAATTCACGCTCGAACGCTTCGTGGATGCGCTCGGGGTACAGGCTCGCTCGAACCTTGATGAGGTCAATTCCATTCGCAATGCGACGATCCCAATCCGTCAGGCTTTCCATCTCGAAACTCGTGATGCCCACAATTCCCTGAGCCTTGG
>JAEMRP010000013.1 GCA_016463265.1 Microbacteriaceae bacterium
TAGTTGCCGTCTTCGCCAGAGGTGGCGCACCAGTAGTCTTCGCCCTCGACAAGGGTCGGAGTCGGGCTGACAGACAGTGCGCATACGGTGGCGGTAGCGACGGGTACTACCACGTCGTCCACTAGCGTGTCTAGCGTGCCAGAGATTTGCCCTCCCGGTGCCAGCATGATGTCGCGATCTGCTGCGACCGTCGAAGCAACGGTGACAGCCGTGGCAACCCCCCGAGACGGCTTGTCGGTGTACCACTCAGCGGGCATACTCTCAACATCTTGACCGGAGTAGCTCGCTTTCAGGTAGTAGGTACCCGCTGGAAGATCAGAAAATGAATAAAAACCCTCGGCATCCGGGTTGGCGACTTCGTACCAACCTTCGGAGTTGTAAAGGTCAATAAAGCCGTCACCCACGGTGATCGGGACCGGCAAGCCGGTTGCCTCATCGAGATACGAGAGTGTTCCCGAAATGCTCACCCCGGTCATCTGCGCGACAGAAGGGTTAGGCGTGCCGGCGGGGGAGGAAGCGACTTCTTCCGCGGCAGCCGGACTCACCACGGCAACCGGACCGAGAAGACCTGCGGTGATCGCTGTCACCAGAACGGCTGACAGGCGGGCTTTGGTGAATTTCCAGGCGTTCATGTCGTCCTTTTGCTAGCAGTAACTTCTCCTAACCTAGTAAAGTTAAATTGTCTTGTCAACAACATTTTTGGTTTTTCTCAAGGAAGAATCTGCTACTCCGTGAAATCGAGATTCCGCAGTATTTTTTGGACGTTGGTTCACGATAGACGCCCCTAACGCGACAAAAGCCCCCGATAAATTGGGGTTTTTTCGATGCGGAGAATGGGAGGCGAACACCGTCCTAGTTCAGCGGCTTTGACCTACTCCTACGTTGAGACAGCACCAAGAGAACGAAACTGACAGCGGCAACTCCAAGAAGGGCGCTAAAGACCGTCAGCGTGAGGTCACTGGGGGCGGAGAATGGCTCGGCTCGCAGCGATTGCCATGTGACTAGTCCAACGAAGCCCAGCCACGTGACGTTTCCGACGAGAAGGAGTGGAATACGGAACATTACGGGCACGACCAACGTGATGGCAAGCAAGACGACCGCCACTTGAATCGAGTGCAGTCCGAAGAAGTGCCCCACTCGCAGATCTCCTGCGACTGTGCTCCAGCCGAAGAACGGCAAACCGGGGCCTCCGTCGGAAGCGCCAACGCTGTGTGACCCGGCTATCCCTTGATAGTTTGCGAGTTGAATTGCGGTCGGCCACGTCATCAAGTACGCCAAACCCATTCCCACTGCAGTGTTGAAGCTTCCCAACGCGAGTGCCAATCGAAGGTTAAACTCTTGATCTTTTTGTATCAGAATCATGGTGCTGATGAAAAGTGTTGCAAAGAGAACGATGGAGATAAATGTCGCCATCAACGACCAGATAACAATCGACGTGGTGGATGAGACATTGAAATGGCTGGTTTGACCGATGCTCGCCATCGCAACGATGAGGACGAGTTCAACAACGAGCGACACCGCGATAAACAATCCCGAACGCTTCACCCAACGAGATCCTCGCGTGATGAACGAGCTAAGCCACGAGTACGTGATTGAGAAAATCGCGGAAGAGATGAAGAACTTCAGGGGCTTTTCCCAAACCGACACGCCACCCAGTGTCCTGGGGTCAGACATCCATAACGGAACGAGAACGACTGCGCCAATCAGTGAGATCACAGCCAACCAGAAGAGCGGTTTGGTGTGGTTCAGACGTTCGAGGGTGAACAAATTTTTAGGCTGCATTTCGAAGCTCCCGGTTCCTGAATAATAGTTGTTTGACCCGGCGAAGAGTCTTGTCAAGATCGTCCAAATCCACGGAATCGGTGTTCTGGAAAAGAACCCTGAATTCTTTTTCCAGGAAGTCCGCCGATTGAGTTGCCAGTGCCTCGCCCTTACGAGTCAGTTCTAACGAAAGATTCTTTTCGTTCCCAGAGACCCTAGAAACCGTGACAAGTTCGCGATCTTGAAACCACGGAAGCCGCTGACTTACAGCAGCTCTCGAAACACCCAAGCACTCAGCCAAAAAGCTCGGCGTCGGCTTGTTCTGGCTCATAAGGGTGACCAGAAAGAGGAACTGGCTGTACGTGAGGTCAAAATTTGCCCTGAGGTGCCGATCGGCGGCCGAATTCAACACGTATACGAGTTCGTTCAGGGTAAAAGTTATCCGGCTACTGTTCATAAATTTAGTTAACTACTTAACTCATAGTTTGTCAAGTAGTTAACATCCATGATTGACAAAAGCCACCGATTTCTCGGGGGCTTGTGAACTGTCTCAAACAGTTGTCGGTGGGATTGCTCCGCCGCGGAGAATGGGGGATTCGAACCCCCGAGGGCTTGCACCCAACCAACTTTCCAAGCTGGCGCCATAGGCCACTAGGCGAATTCTCCTGCGTTGCCGTGGCAACTTCACCAGCATACCGTTCGTCGAAGGGCACATACCGTCCCTTCGCATGCACGACAAGGTAATCTCAAAAACATGCGAATCCTGCTTGTGGGCGCCGGAGGTGTTGGCGATGCGATTGCCAAGATTGCCGCTCGCCGCTCGTTCTATGAAACCATCATCGTCACCGACTACGACAAGTCCCGTGCCGAGCGAACCATTGAATGGATTCGCACCAAACACGGCGAGGAGGTTGCGTCACGGTTCGTCGCTGACCAGATCGACGCGTCCAAACCCGAAGTTGTCGCCGATGTCGCCCGAAAGCATTCCGCAACCCACGTCATGAACGCCGTCGAGCCCAAGTTTGTTCAGGCGATTTTTGCTGGAGCAAAAGCCGCTGGAGCGAACTACCTCGACATGGCGATGAGTCTCTCGCACCCGCACCCGACGAACCCCTACAGCGAAACTGGCGTCAAACTGGGCGACGAACAGTTTGCCGTCACTGACGAGTGGGAAAAGTCCGGCCAGTTGGCGCTGGTGGGAATCGGTGTCGAGCCGGGGATGTCTAACGTCTTCGCTCGTTACGCCGTCGACCACTTGTTCAGCGAGGTCGACGAACTCGGTACGCGCGACGGAGCCAACCTCGTGGTGTTCGACGACGAGGGCAACGAGATTTTCGCTCCCAGTTTCAGTATTTGGACGACCATCGAGGAGTGCCTCAATCCACCGGTTATTTGGGAAAAGGATCGCGGATGGTTCACGACTCCCCCGTTCAGCGAGCCCGAGGTGTTCGATTTCCCCGAAGGAATCGGGCCGGTCGAATGTGTGAACGTCGAACACGAAGAAGTTCTCATGATGCCGCGGTGGCTTCCGGCCAAGCGAGTTACCTTCAAATACGGACTCGGCGACGAATTCATCGGGGTACTCAAGACCCTCCACAACTTGCACCTTGATTCGAATGAGCCGATTCGGGTTCGCAGTGCCAATGGCCCGGTCGAGGTTTCGCCGCGCGATGTCGTCGCCGCTGCACTTCCCGACCCCGCGACCATCGGTCCGCGCATGAAGGGCAAGACATGCGCCGGGGTGTGGGTCACTGGTAAGGGCAAGGACGGGAAACCCCGCGAGGTGTACCTGTATCACGTGTCGGACAACGAGTGGACGATGGCCGAATACGAGAGCCAGTGCGTTGTGTGGCAGACCGCCCTTAACCCGGTGATTGCTCTTGAATTGCTTGCGACCGGAAAATGGTCCGGATCCGGAGTCCTCGGGCCCGAGGCGTTTGACGCGGTACCGTTCCTCGACCTCATGGCCGCCGCTGAATCCGAGGGCGGATACGGCCAGCCGTGGGGCATGCGCGAACAATAATTAGCCGGTGTCTTGTATGGACTAACTGGACTAATCACGATAAAATCGGAATATGTCCCGCCAAGTAAACGTGCACGAAGCGAAAACCCACTTCTCTAAAATCATCGCAGCAGTCGAGGCTGGGGAGGAAATCGTGGTCGCGCGCGCAGGGAAGCCGATAATCAAACTTGTGAAAATCGATGAACAACTCCCGCCGCCGATTGTGCCCGGATTCGCACACGACATTTTGCCCGACGTATCGGACGAGGAATGGGACGCGTTGAGCGTCGAATTCAATTCGCTATTCCGTGACAAGAACTTCGACGTTTGACCCGCGCTTTCTTCGACACCCACGTCGCCTATTGGCTGGCAAAAGATTCTGATCGGTTGTCACCGTCTCTCGTGGCAAACATCAACCGGCATCAGCAACGCGCGGTGTCAAGCCTGTCGTTTGCGGAACTCGAAATCAAACACATCCTCGGTCGCGCGCCCGAATTTGCAGATCTCAGTGAGCGCTTCGCCTCGATGGCGATCGAGATTGAACCGTTTGACTACGTCGCTTCTCGATCCGTCGCACGGTTTCCCACCCTGATGCGCCACGACCCGTTTGACCGCATGATTTTCGCACAAGCCGCATCGCGACCGAACACGACGTTCTTCACAGCCGACAAGACTCTAATTGCTCTCGGGCTGGACTGGGTCATCGACGCCCGCACATAAAAATCGGGACGCCACCCGAAGGTGACGCCCCGACGGGGTAAGTCGAAACTTACTTGAGCGTAACAGTTCCGCCGGCTTCTTCGATAGCAGCCTTTGCCTTTTCAGCGGCCTCTTTGTTGGCGCCTTCGAGGATGGTCGCGGGTGCGCCATCAACGAGTGCTTTTGCTTCACCGAGTCCGAGGTTCGTGAGTGCACGGACCTCTTTGATGACCTGGATCTTCTTTTCGCCAGCAGCTTCGAGGACAACGTCGAACGAGTCCTTCTCTTCTTCGGCTTCGCCGCCACCGGCAGCGCCACCGGCTGCGGGTGCAGCGGCGACAGCAACGGGTGCAGCAGCGGTTACGTCGAATACCTCTTCGAACTTCTTAACGAAGTCCGAGAGTTCGATGAGCGAGAGCTCCTTGAATGCCTCAATGAGGGCATCTGCGCTGAGCTTAGCCATGATTGTCTCCTTGGTTTGTAGTTGTCGAAAACGCGCTAATTACGCGTTTTCCTGCTTCTGACGCAACGCGTCGACCGCGCGAACGGCCTGTGCGAGCGGTGCGTTGAACATGTAGGCCGCGCCGAAGAGCGAGGACTTGAGTGCGCCTGCAAACTTGGCAAGCAGGACCTCTCGTGTCTCGAGATCGGCGAGCTTCATTACCTCGGCAGCAGTGAGGGGTGCTCCGTCGAAGAAGCCTCCCTTGATGACGAGGTGTTGGTTTGCCTTGGCAAAGTCACGCAGCGACTTCGCAACGGTGACGGTGTCACCGTGAACGAAGGCAATAGCGGTCGGTCCGACGAGTTCGGCATCGAACGAACTGATGCCTTCCGCGTTGAACGCCCGCTTGGCCAGCGTGTTCTTCACCACGGCGTACGACGCGTTCGCACGGATGTTTCCGCGCAGCTGTTTGAGCTGTGCGACCGTGAGTCCGCGGTACTCGGTGAGCAGTACGCCGCTCGAGGTTCGGATTGCGTCCGAAATCTCGGCGATTGTTGCTTCCTTGTTCGCCATGGTGCTCCTTGTGTTTGAATACGGAACCGACGGCCACGGGAAATGAAAAAACTCCGGCGCACACGCACGGAGTTGAACAGCTTTCGCTGGGGAACTTCATTCGCCTGCGCGGGTTCTCACCAGGGTGAGACTTCGATTTCGAACTCGCGTTCGAAACAACCAGCGGTCTTCGGTTCCTTCAGGGTACAGGGCAGTCGACTGTCAACGCAAATCAGCCGAGAGTCAACCTGGGAACGGTGACAACAAACCGTGTGTTTCCCGGTTCGCTCTCGACAACAATCGTGCCCTTGTGGGCACGGACGAGTCCTTCCACAATTGCCAATCCAAGTCCAGTAGAGCCAGTGGCGCGGGCGCGCGAAGTGTCCGCTCGCGCGAATCGTTCGAACAAGTTTGCGCGTATTTCGTCGGGGATTCCAGGTCCGTTATCGGCGACCGTGATGACAACAGAATCGTCGGTCGTCGCAACGTTGGCGGTAACGATTGTTTTTGCCGGGGTGTGGGTCCGAGCGTTCGCCAACAGGTTGACGAGGATTTGATAGAAACGGTCGCGATCGGCAGCAATCTTCGCTCCGCGAGCGGCCGTGACTTTCCACGTGTGCGCGGGACCGGCAACCATGGCATCGTTGACGGCGTCCTTGACCAGTTTCGACACGTCGAGCGGTGCGAGGTCGAGTTCACGCCCTTCGTCGAGTCGCGCGAGCAACAACAGGTCTTCGACGAGCACAGACATGCGCACGGATTCCGATTCGATTCGACCCAAGGCGTGGCGCAGGTCATCGGACATCTCCATTTCCTGTCGCCTGGTTAATTCCGAGTATCCGCGAATTGCCGTGAGCGGAGTGCGGAGCTCGTGGCTCGCGTCCGCGACGAACTGTCGCACCTTGGCTTCGCTGTCGCGACGGGCCGAGAGGGCCTCGTCAACGTTGTCGAGCATATGGTTGAACGCGTTGCCCAATTGGCCCACCTCGGTGTCGGGTTCGTCAATGGTCACGCGTTCCGTGAGTTCAGCGTCTCCGACCGCCAGTTGCATCCCCGAAATGCGTCGTGCCGTCTCTCGCATTTTCTCTAGTGGCCGCAGTGCGATGTCGACGCTCTGCCGACCAACGATGACGACGAGAGCAACGATTCCCGCGATGAGGAAGGCCAAAAACGTTCCAATTCGGCCGACGACGCGATCGATGGCAGCGGTCGGGAGTCCCATGAGAACCGTGCCGCCCTTGACGTTACCGACGACCGCCATTCGGTAATCACCTGCACGCACGATCCTCACGTCTCTGATGTTGGCGTTCCAGCCAGTCACCGGGATGCTCGCGAGCTGTTGCTCGGAAAAAGACTCGCGGTCGGCGCGTGCATTGAGATACACCGCCGAGACCCTCCCGCTGGCGTCAATTGCCGCGAGGACCGTTCCCACGGACATTCCCCGCCCATCGAGGCGAAGCCCCGCGTCACGCGGCGTGCCCGGGGGGGCCTGAATTCGTTGTGCGGCCGAAATGAGTTCCTCGTCGAGTTGACCAATCATGTACGTACGAACGCCGACCATCGTGGCACCACCAATCGCGAGTCCTGCGAGTGCCGTCAATATCGCGCTAGAGAAGATGAGCCGCTTGCGTAATGGCCAGCCAGTGAACATCGATTACTCCGCCGGGCGCAATACGTATCCGACGCCGCGCACGGTGTGAATCATCGCCGGTCCGAGGGTGTCGATTTTCTTTCGAAGATAAGAGATGTAAATCTCGACGATCGACGAACGCCCGCCGAAGTCGTATGACCAAACGCGATCCAGGATCTGGGCTTTGGACAGGACTCGCTTGGGGTTTCGCATGAGGTATCGCAGCAGTTCGAACTCGGTGGCCGTGAGTTCGACGCGCGCGTCCCCCCGGAAAACCTCGTAGGTTTCCTCGTTCAGGACGAGGTCGCCGACGACGATTTCGGGGTCTTCTCGGACTTCACTTGCCATGATGGAACGCCGGACGATTCCGCGAATACGCGCGACCAATTCCTCGACCGAAAAGGGCTTGGTGACGTAGTCGTCTCCGCCCGCGGTCAGACCGACCACACGATCAGCAACGGCATCCTTGGCCGTGAGGAACAGCACGGGAACGTCGACATTGTCCGCACGAATTTGGCGCATGACCTCGAGCCCATCGAAATCGGGCAGCATGATGTCGAGCACGATGATGTCGGGGTTGAAATCCTTGGCCTCGGCGACGGCCGCGCGCCCACTCGCCGCGGTTCGCACCTCGAATTTTTCGTAGCGAAGCGCCATCGAGACGAGCTCTGAAATGGCGGGTTCGTCATCGACAACGAGCGCCCGAACGGGCTTGCCGTCCGGCTTGACGAGCGCAGTGTTTTCTGTGGTCACTGTTCCAGTTTGCCTACTTTCCTATGAATTTGCCTAGCGATATCTGTATTTGGAATGTGAAATGCACAAACGCCCCGGCCGAAGCCGAGGCGTTTGCGAGCGAAACGAACCTAGAGTGCGCTGACGTCGAGCGGGATGCCCGGACCGAACGTCGTCGAAATCGTCGCTTTCTGGATGTAGCGACCCTTCGCCGATGACGGCCTCGCGCGCTGAACTTCCTCGAGCGCAGCGCGGAAGTTGTCTCCGAGCTGGTCGGCCGAGAACGACGCTTTGCCGACAATGAAGTGCACGTTCGAGTGCTTGTCGACGCGGAATTCAATCTTTCCGCCCTTGATTTCGGTAACGGCCTTTGCCGGGTCCGGCGTGACGGTTCCGGTCTTGGGGTTCGGCATGAGGTTTCGGGGACCGAGAACCTTACCGAGACGCCCAACCTGGCCCATGAGTTCGGGTGTCGATACGGCTGCGTCAAACGACGTGTAACCGCCAGCAACCTTGTCGATGAGCTCGACTCCGCCGACCTCGTCGGCTCCGGCGGCGAGAGCGGCCTCGGCCGCAGCGCCCGTTGCAAACACGATTACGCGCGCGGTCTTACCCGTGCCGTGAGGAAGCATGACGGTTCCACGAACCATCTGGTCGGACTTGCGAGGGTCGACGGCAAGCTTCAGCGCGACCTCGACGGTCGAGTTGAACTTTGCCGAGCCGGTCTGCTTGGCGATGTCAACCGCTTCAACCGGCGAATAGAACCTACCCTCTTCGAGAAGGGCGACGGCGGCGTTATACGCCTTGGACTTCTTAGCCATAATGTGTTTTCTCCTTCAGAGAATCGCGGTGTCGTGAGCCTGGCGGCTCTCCCGCTGGTGGAAAGTGGTTATTCGACCGTGATGCCCATAGAGCGGGCGGTGCCGGCGATGATTTTCTCGGCGGCCTCGACGTCATTGGCGTTGAGGTCAACCTGCTTCTGCTCGGCAATCGAGCGCAACTGGTCCTTGGTCAACTTCGCGACCTTGACCGTGTGCGGCGTCGAAGAACCCTTGGCGACTCCGGCAGCCTTCTTGATGAGCTCGGCTGCGGGCGGGGTCTTGAGGATGAACGTGAACGAACGGTCCTCGTACACCGTGATCTCGACGGGAATAACGTTTCCACGCTTGTCCTGCGTCGCGTTGTTGTACGCGGTGCAGAACTCCATGATGGTGACACCGTGCTGACCAAGCGCCGGACCGATGGGCGGAGCGGGGTTCGCTGCGCCGGCCTGGATCTGGAGCTTGATGAGGCCGGTGACCTTTTTCTTTGCTGCCATTTTCTTTCCTTACTGTCGTGCGTGACGGGTGTCACGCGCTCCCACGTCGGCGCCTTGTGCGTCGGGTGGTAATTCTGGTTACTGCTTTTCCACCTGGTTGAAGGTGAACTCGACGGCCGTGTCACGGCCGAAGACGTTGATAAAGATTGAGAGCTTGCCGGAATCGAGGTGAATCTCGTGGATTGTTCCCTGAAGCCCAGCGAACGCACCTTCCTTGATGCCAACGGTTTCGCCGACCTCGAAGTCGGTCGTCACGGTGATGTCACGCTTACCGGACGCCTTGAGCCCACCAGCCGAACGCGCGCCTTCAATCGGTGCTTCCGTCTTGAGCATGTCGAACGCATCCTGGTGCGACAGCGGGATCGGGTTGTGGGCGTTGCCAACGAATCCCGTCACACCGGGGGTGTGACGCACCGTCGACCACGAGTCTTCGTTGAGGACCATGCGAACCAGAACATAGGAGGGAACGCGAACGCGCGTGACGAGCTTGCGCTGGCCGTTCTTGATGTCGACGATGTCCTCGAGCGGAACGGCTACCTCAAAGATGTCGTCCTGCATGTTCATCGCGAGCACGCGGTTCTCAATGTTGGTCTTGACCTTCTTCTCGTAACCCGCATACGAGTGAACGACGTACCAGTTGCCGGGCTTGCGTCGAAGTTCCTTTTTGAAGTCCGCGTAAGGGTCTTCTTCTGGCTCGGCCGGCGCCTCCGCAGCACCGTCGTGTTCTGCGGTGTCGGCGGCTTCAGCGGCTTCGTCGTGTGTCGCTTCATCCGCGGCGACCGCTTCGGTAGCCGAATCGATGTCGAGAGCGTCGTCAACGATTGCATCCGCCTCAGGGTCAACTGCAGCAGCCGCGAGGTCAATGTCGTCAAAATGGTTTTCGGTCACGTCGATTAATCCTTTATTCCTAGTTGGACCACGGGAGAGTGCCGTTACCGAATACGAAACCCGTGAGGGTTCCGATCACGAGGTCAAGGCCCGAGATGAGAGCCATCATGATGATGACGAATACGAGAACAACCGAGGTGTAGGTGACGAGTTCCTTGCGGGTCGGAGTTACGACCTTGCGGAGTTCGATGACAACTTCGCGCATGAATTGCGCGATACGGCCGAAAAAGCTCGTCTTCCGCTCGCCACGTTCGGCGCCAGAGGCGGCAGTGATTTCGTCAGTCACGGTGTTGCCTTTCGGTTTGATGTGGATGTCGGTGGTTCGACATTCGCAGGGCGGACAGGACTCGAACCTGCAACCTGCGGTTTTGGAGACCGCTGCTCTACCAATTGAGCCACCGCCCTGTGCGTGAACACCCGCGTTGCCGTCTGCCTGATGGCACAACAAAGCATGGTGTTTGGCACCAAAAGTCAAGTGTATGCCAGCACAGCCCAATCTCCAAAGCGAGGTCCCTCTGCAAAATGGAGACTAATCTGGATGCGTGACTGAACCGAAAAAACGAGTGTCCGCGCGCATTGGCGCAATCGCTGAAAGCGCAACGTTGCGGGTTGACGCCAAAGCCAAAGCCCTCAAGGCCGAAGGTCGCCCCATCATTTCGTACGGCGCGGGCGAGCCCGATTTCGCAACCCCGGAACACATCGTCGAAGCGGCCGTCGCTGCGGTCATCGACCCCAAGAACCACCGGTACACACCGGCTGCTGGATTACCCGAATTGCGGGAAGCGATCGCACAGAAAACCCAGCGCGATTCGGGTATCGCCGTCTCGGCGTCTCAGGTCATCGTGACGAACGGCGGCAAGCAAGCGGTTTACCAGGCATTCCAGGCGCTACTCGACGAGGGCGACGAGGTCATTGTGCCCACTCCGTTTTGGACGACGTATCCGGAAGTGATTGCCCTTTCGGGTGGTGTCGCGGTCGATGTGTTCGCGGGTGCCGACGCCGAATATCTCGTGACAGTTGACCAGCTCGAAGCAGCCCGTACCCCGAAAACCAAGGTGTTGCTGTTCGTGTCGCCGTCAAACCCGACCGGAGCGACGTACAACTTGGAACAGACCCGAGCGATCGGACAGTGGGCTCTCGACAACGGGTTGTGGGTGATTTCTGACGAGATTTACCAAAACCTGGTCTACGACGGCGACCACGCGGTGTCGATTCTCGAGGCCGTTCCCGAGCTGGCGAATCAGACGATTCTCGTCAACGGTGTCGCAAAGACGTACGCGATGACCGGATGGCGTCTCGGCTGGATGGTCTCGCCTCCCGATGTCACGGTCGCGGCCGCTAACCTGCAGTCGCACCTCTCAAGCAATGTGTCGAACATCTCGCAACGCGCCGCTATTGCTGCACTCAACGGCGACCAATCCGTCGTGGATGACATGAAGAAAGCGTTCGCTCGTCGACGCACCGTGATGGTGGCCGAACTGTCCAAGATCGACGGATTTGTTGTCCCCGAACCGGGCGGCGCGTTTTACGTCTATGCCGACGTCACCGCATTGCTGGGCCGAGAGTGGGGTGGAAAGCGCATCGACTCAACGCTTCAACTGGCCGACTACATTCTCGACACCGCCGAGGTCGCGGTCGTTCCCGGCGAAGCGTTCGGTCCGAGCGGCTACCTGCGGTTCGCCTACGCCCTAGGAGACGACGAGTTACTCGAAGGACTCCAGCGACTCCAGAAACTGTTCGCCTAGTCGAAACCAATCATCGTCGGCTCTGGCTCGAGCATGACCCCGAACGTGTCGTGAACGCGAATCGTGATGAAGCGCGCCAATTCGAGCACTTGGTCGGTCGTGGCATTACCTCGGTTAATGATGGCCAATGTGTGTTTGCTCGACAACGCAGCGTTGCTGCCGGCGAGTGAGAAACCCTTGGCGATGCCCGCTCTCTCAATGAGCCACGCAGCGCTCAGTTTCACCCCAGTCGGCTCAGTGTCGAAGTCGACAAATTCGGGTTCGACGCCCAGTGGAACGACGAGCGGTGTTCGCTCGGCTCGAAGCGAGAAGCGCGGGGCGTCCGCCGGCAACGACCGCGACAGTTCCTCGGACACGATTGGATTCGTAAAGAACGATCCGACGCTGACCGAATCGGGGTCATCGCTGATCACCATTCCCTTGCTCGCGCGCAGATCGAGGACTGCGCGGCGGATTTCGGCGAGCGCGACGGTTGCACCCAGTGGGACGCCGAGTGCGTCAGCGAGCTGTTCGAACCGAATCGGGGTTGAGGTTTCCGACGGCGTCATGGCGAACGTCACCGACGCCACGAGGCCGTCAAGGCCGTCCTTCAGTGATGACTGCCGATATCCGAAGTTCAGTGCGTCGGGCCGAAGTGTGACAACGTCGCCTCGTCCCGGCGGAACGAACTGAAGCGATTCAAAGGTGTCGGCTAGTTCAGCGCCGTAAGCGCCGATGTTCTGAATCGGCGCCGCCCCGACGGTTCCGGGGATTCCACTCAGGGCTTCAAGCCCAGCGAGCCCGTTATCAACCGTCCATTCAACGAGGTCGTCCCAAGGTTCCCCCGCTTCGGCGGTGACCAGCACTCGGTCGCCGTCGGTGTGACGGTCGATACCCCGTGTCGTGACGTGAATCACGGTTCCGTCGAACGGTTCGTCCGACACGACGATGTTCGATCCGCCGCCCAGAAGGAACCACGGTTCGCGTGCCGAACTGACGTCGCGAAACGTTTCCATCAGATCGGCGCGTGTTGAGGGCTCACGGAAATCAGAGATCGATCCCCCGACCCGCAAAGTCGTGAGGTCGCGGAATTCTGCGGTGTTAGTCAAAAACGACCTGAACCTGGGCT
>JAEMRP010000131.1 GCA_016463265.1 Microbacteriaceae bacterium
TCCCAGCGCTCGGCGAAGGCGACGGAGGAACCGAACACCTCGGCGGCGACGATTTCACCGCCGATGGCGATGACGACACCCCGCTGTCCGGCGAGCGGCTTCAGCATTGCGGGGTGGTCCGCAATTTCGCTGTCCTGGATTCGCTCACCTCGGGCGAGCTGTTCCTTCGACACGTTAAGTCGCGCCTGACGTGCCGTCGCCCGTTCCTTGAAGTTGGACGTCGCTGACCGTTCGCCGAGTCCGTTCTCGATTCGGCTGATGCGGTCCCAGACGGCGCCCTGCGCCATGCCGGGCTCCAACTTGAACGCCCGTCGACGTGCCTCGCGGACCGAATACGCGGTCTTGAGGTTCGTGGAGCGGTGACCGCGACCCGCGTTCCAGCGACCGGCCTCGACGCAGTTGACGGGGATGACGATTGACTGCCCCGGCATGACCAGAGTGGTCTCTCCTGCCATGCGGTCCTGGCGACCGCCTTCGAGGATGTCGCCTTCGAGGATCAGCTGCGCTTCGCCTGTCGGGTTCGTCACGCTGAGCTGCGGAACGCTACCCCCGCCGACCTCGTCGATAACGAGACCGCGGCCGCCCCAGTCGATTCCTCGGATTGCGTCGCCGTCGGTCCAGATCGGAAAGACGGTGACCGAGCCGCAGTCGACTCCACGTCCGACGTGGAGCGACGGGAGGCGGAGGTTGCCGAGCGAGTTGCGCTCGGTGTTTGTTGAAGTTGTTCTTTTCATGGTGTTGCCTTTCGTTGTGATGTTTGATGTTTATTTTCGCGTTGTTGCGAGATGTAGTGAGTAAAAGGTAAACCCGACCACCGACACGAAACGAGCGTTGTTGCCCGAATCGTGCCGGTGCAGCCGTTATGCAGCCTTCGGACCGAGCGTCGACGGAGTGACGCTCCGTAGGAACCGCTCAAACCGGTGGTTGCACAGCGCGTCACTCGAGCGACGAACTCGAATCAGATCGATCGCCGCTTCGGCCGAGTAGCCCTCGATCAGAAGGATGAGCGCCGTGACGAGCCCCGATCGGTTCCAGCCGGCCTGGCAGCGCGTGAGAACTCGCTTGCCGCGCTTCCACTCCGAGTGCATGAACCGCGCTACCCCGATGAGGTAGTCCATGTTCGCGTCATCGAGATTACCATCCATAAAGGGATAACGCAGTTCGAGAACGTGCCAGTCGGCCGGATTCGACTTGGCGTAGAACGTGCCGACCACGTCGAACTCGTCGGTGGTGATGGGACGACTGTCGATGTGAGCATGGGCGTGAATCCGCCGCCCATCATCGTCGTGCGTCCCTCCTTGCCAGAGCCCCGGCAGGATCTCGGAATAGAGACCCTCGCGAAGCTCGTTGCGCGGAGCCGTGAACGGATCTGCGGGAACCGGCTTTTCCGAGCCGCTGGGTACGTTGTTGACCTCGTCAGGATTGTTGTTGTCGTTTGACATGGGTACTGCCTCCTTGTTTGATTTGATTAGCGCATTGTTGCGCTTTTCATCTGAGATAGAAAGTATATCACACTGCCGACATATAACGCATTAGTGCGTAAAACTTTCGCTCGTGTTACCCTAAGTTCATGACAGACGACATTTATTCCCCGGGCCGAGAATTGAGCGGTTACCCGCGCCCTTCCCTCGCAGTGGACATCGCCGCGTTTACCTATACCCGCGAAGTGTCCCAGCTCATGTTGTTGCTCATCGAAGGCGACAACGGGCCCCGATTGCCGGGGGCGTTCGTTCGTGAACGCGAGCCCCTCGCCGACACCGTCGAACGGTGCATGATGAAGAAGGCTGGCATCAAGGGCGCCAAGGCGACCCTTCTGGACATCTTCGACTCACCCGATCGCGACCCGCGCGGCTGGGTGCTTACTGCGGCCCACCTTCTTGTTGTTCCCGAAACCGAGGCACAGCGTTACGACCGAACAATCGCGAAGTGGTTCCCAATCCACGCCATCCCCAACCTTCAGGGCGACCACAACGTGATTGTCAATGCAGCACTCGAAAAACTGCGACGCGAATACGAGATCGACCAGACGCTCGTGAAGGGAAAGCCCGTCACGCAGACGTCCGGGCGACCGCGAAACATCTACGCCGGCGGACCCGACCCCGAATACTTCTTTTCTCGCCCGTTCACCCTGCGTGAACTGCAGGTCCTGCACGAGACCGTCGCCGGTCGTGTGTTCCTGTCCAGTTCGTCGTCCGGGTCGACGATCAAAACGACGAGCACACTGCGAGACACGTTCCGCAGACTCATGGAACCGCAGCTCAACGAGGCGGGCACGAACGAGGGAACCATCGGATCCCGCGGAGCGCCGTCGCGTACCTGGATTCACCGCGACTGATTTACACTGAAACCACAACCGAAAGGAACCCCATGGGAATCGATGTTTACGGAGCCGACTGGTGCGGTGACTGCACGCGCGCCAAGATGTTGCTCGATCGTCACGGTGTGACGTACAACTGGATTGACACGGACGCCGACGAGGACGCCCGGGCGAAGGCCATCGAGATCAGTGGGCTGCAAAAGATCCCCGTGATTGTCTTTCCTAGCGGCGAGTTCCTCTCTGAGCCATCGAACCCCCAGATCGAAGAGCAACTGAAGGCGAACGGGCTGCTCGACTAGATGAGAAACGACCGCCCCGAAGGACGGCCGTTTCTGGAGCGTGGAGCTTCAAGACTAGGGGAACATTATCCCGCCACCGAAATTGGGCATGTTTCCGTAACCCATCATTCCGCCGACGAACAGCGCGCTGAAGAACAGAACTCCGAGGATGGCGACGACGATTCCGATCGCGATGCTCACGTACCCCGTGACGAGGCCGGTTAGCGCGTAGGTGCGTCCCTGCTGGCCGGTCTTCTTGACCTCGACGAGCCCAATGTGCCCGAGGATGACGGCCGCGATTCCGAAGGGAAGCGGGATGACCCATCCGACCGTGAGCGCGGCGATGCCGGTGATCATGGACCAGAGGGCCAGTTGGTTTGTTGGTGCGGTGGGCGCCGTGCTCGTGGCGGGCGCCGTGTTCTTCGGTGTTGTCATTGGATTAGTTTACGAGCGGATGCTTGGAGTTTGCTCTGAGGGGATCGCACTTCGGACATCCAGTCCATTTCGGCGGATTGGCGAACACGGGAAATTTTCACTTCGATCTTGACGGCCGGCAGCCAACCTGGTAGCCATGAGATATGGCGCTCACCCAATTGGAACAGGATTTACTTCGCGAACGCATTTTCAACAAAGTCCGCGACATGACAAC
>JAEMRP010000132.1 GCA_016463265.1 Microbacteriaceae bacterium
ACGCGGTCTTCTCCCCACCTTCCACCATCAGCCAATCGATCACGATTGCCGCTCCGGCGCCCATCACGGTCATCGATTCGACGTCGTTAAACCAGATTTCGTCGACACAGACGATTTCGGTCATTGGTGGTGCCGAAGGAACGATTTACGTCGAGAGCCCGGACTCCGCCCCTATCGCAGAACAAAAGTCGAGTGACCGAATCGTCATGGCGTGGGGGAGGCAAGGTGACGTCCTCGCCTATATCGGAAACGTGCCCTATCAGTCGGTCAAAGCAAACGGGATTGAGGGCGAATTAACTCTAAAGAACGTCGACGGCACCGAAGTCGCTACCCCGGATCCGATGGGTTCTGACCTGTGGGTCGAGCAGTTTAAGGGGGAAAAAACGCTGTCACACGATGTCACAACACCTAACCGCAATCTCATCGTAGTTGCAACGGACGGCGCGCTTCCCGCCCCGAACGCGATTACCATCACCTGGCATATGGATGTTGACCGCTCTGTGCCCACCACCCTGTTCTATGGCGGCCTCGGGGTCGCTTTGGTCGGTGGGATCTTCTATTTTCTCGGTTGGCTGGCGGATCGACGAAAGCACCGACACCGACAGGGCAGGATGCCGAAAGCTCCGCGACCACCGAAGTGGCGACCCGGCAGGCAGCCACTCGAGCCGCGGCGTCGGAGTGGGCGTCGTGCGCTTCCATTCATCGCCTGGGTACTTGTTATGCCCGCAATGCTGTCTGGTTGTTCCGTGATTCCGAACTTTATTGTCGAACCGTTGCCGATCGTCAAAGCGTCACCGCGAGGTGTCGCTGTAACCGCAGCGCAATTCGATCGCATCCTCGGCGAAATTGTCGCAACACTGACGACGGCAGACGTGCAACTTGCAGAAAACATTGCGGCAACCCGCCTTGACGGAGCAGCGCTTCGGTTCCGCGCAGCCCAATACAAAGTTCGTACCGATGACAAAGACCTGGCTGAGCTCTTCGCGATTCCCGCGGGCAAGGTTCGTCTGCTCCTTCCTCAGAGAACCATCTCGTGGCCTCGTTCGGTATTTGCTGTCGTCGATGACGCGAACGATGTGGACGCACCGTCAGTTGCCGTCGTGATGACCCAGAATTCCCCGCGTGAAAACTACAAAGTGAATTACACCATCGCGCTTGAGCCTGGAGCGAAAATCCCGTCCGTTTCGTCACCCGAATCGGGTGCTGCCGTGTTATATGGTGAAACGGATTTGCTCAGCGTAACCCCCGCCCAAGCCATCGAACGATATGGTGACGTACTGATTTTGGGCGACAAGAGCGCGTTTGCCGACGATTTCGCCAGTGACTCACTCCAGACGCAGATTGGCGCTGAAGCGAAATCGAAACGGGTTGAGGACCTCGGGGACACAGCAGAATTTGCCTGGAAGGACTCGATAACCGCCGATGTGCCTCTTGTGTTCGCCACTGCCGAGTCTGGCGCGCTGATGATGGTCACGCTTCAAGAAAAAGAAATCGTCAAGCCGACAGTGCCAGGCGCGGCTATCACTGCGACAGGCGCGGTTGCGGCTCTTGCCGACGTCTCGACTTCGATGACGGGTATTGAAGCGTCCTATCAGTACCAGTTGTTGTTCTATGTGCCGTCACTTGGATCGACAGAGAAGATCCGTTTGCTCGGATATTCCTATGCATTGACGTCTGCGCGTAAGCTCCCCTAGCAACCCAGGTTTATCGAAAGGAGTGGTCCGCGATGGCGTATTTCGACTATGCGGCCACCTCGCCCATGCACGATGCCGTCATCGACGCGTGGACGCGCGCAGTTCATTTGCGCGGAAACGCGTCCGCGACTCACCGTGACGGGCAAAAGTCGCGGTTGATGTGGGAGGAAGGTCGCGACAAGATCGCCGCGTCGATTGGTGCACTTCCGTTTGATGTCACCGTCACGGGGAGCGGCACCGAAGCGATCAACCTCGCCATCAAAGGACTGTTTTGGGGTCGTAACGGAACTCCGGCGTCTCGTGAGATCGGCGCTCCGTTGCCGCGCCCGCGCATCCTGACCACAGAGGCAGAACATCACGCGGCCCTCGATGCAATCCATTGGCTGGTCGAGGCGGAAGGTGCCATCGTTGACTTTGTTCGCGTTGATCACACCGGAACCATCGACCTCGTCGACCTTGAAGCAAAATTGGGCGACGACGTCGCCCTCGTCACCACACTGTGGACCAACAACGAGGTGGGGACGATTCAACCGGTCCCCGAGATCGTTGCGCTCGCAGAGGCGGCCAATGTCCCCGTGCACCTCGACGCGGTCGCGACCCTCGGTTACACGCCCATCGATTTCGCGCGGAGCGGACTCGCCGCCCTTAGCGTTTCGGCCCACAAAATCGGTGGTCCCGTCGGGGTGGGAGCCCTCGCGATGTCGCGGTCGTGGCCGATCGTCCCGCTTATTCACGGCGGCTCTCAACAGCGACTGCGCAGCGGATCCCTCGACGCGGCCGGGGTTTTCGCCGCCGGAGTTGCAGCGGAACGTGCAACAGCGGATATCGCTGCAAACGCGGCTCGATTGTCCGCCCTGCGCGATCGCCTCGTGGCCGGAATCCGGGCGGCAATCCCCACTGCGGTTGTACGCGGACACCACACCAACCGAACCCCGGGGAACGCGCACGTCACCGTCCCGGGCCTCGATTCCGTGTCGGCGCTGTTCCTGCTGGACGAAGCCGGGCACGCGGCTAGTGCTGGAAGTGCCTGCCAGGCCGGGGTGCAGTCGCCATCACACGTGCTGCGCGCCATGGGTGTCGCTGACTCGGAGGGACCGTTGCGGTTCACGCTCGGGCTCGAGAACTCCGAAGCCGAGATCGACGCGCTGCTCGAGGTCCTGCCGAACATTGTCGCCCGCGCCACCCACTAGCGCGCCGTTCCCATCCCCACCTGTTTCTGCAGACAATTTGCCCTCGCCCACGTGTTTCTGCAGACAATTTGCGAAAAATCAGCGCTAGCTCTCTTTTGTAGTGATTTGTCTGCACAATCCGACGTTTTTGGAAACCGTTTTGCCCACTTCCTCCGTTTTTGGAAACCAAAGTGGTGTCACGCCGCGGCTTCGCCTGAAACCGGTGATTGGTTTCCAGTAACGACGATGCGAGCCGATTCGGTTTCCACAAACGTAAATGGTCGGGGGAGAGGTTGTTCGGATCGGGGGACGTGGTGCTCGGATCGGGGACAAGATGTTCGGGTCAGGCGGGGGATCCAGCCGCGGGCGGG
>JAEMRP010000014.1:0-6784 GCA_016463265.1 Microbacteriaceae bacterium
ACCTCGTCACGGAACAGGCCGCTGCGGCGGTCGGACAGACGATGCTCATGGTTCGTTACCAGGACAGCCTCAATCGTTTCGGAATCGTCGCGGCACAAGTGTTGCTGACCTCTGGCGACCTGGAATCGGATTCGACTCGCGACAACGCCAAGTCCGCGATTGACAAACTGTTGGACCTACGGTTCCTGCCCATCGTCAACGAGAACGACACCGTCGCGACCCACGAAATTCGGTTTGGCGACAATGACCGATTGGCCGCGTTGGTCGCCGAACTCGTCGACGCAGACCTGTTGGTGTTGCTCAGCGACGTCGATGCGTTGTATTCTCGCCCGCCAGGGGAGCCCGGTGCGGAAGAGATTGAGTTCGTGACATACGGAGACGACTTGTCCGGAATTGAAATCGGTTCGATCGATTCTTCCGGTGTCGGCACGGGTGGAGCGGAGACAAAAATCGCGGCGGCCCTGCACGCAACCCGAGCCGGTGTCCCGGTCATCCTGACGTCCGCAGCGAACATCGGACCGGCCTTGTCCGGCGATTCGGTCGGAACGTGGTTTGAGGCGTCGCCCCGCTAGCCCGCGCAACCTAAACTGGCAACCATGACCGATGCCTTCCAGCAGATTCTCGACGATGCGCGAGCTGCGTCGATTGTTCTTGCTCAAACCTCAACGACGGTCAAGAACCAGGCACTCACGGCCATCGCTGACGCGCTGTTGACGAATTCGGATCGCATCGTGACCGCAAACGCCCATGATCTCAATCTCTCGCGAAGCGACGGAATGGCAGAGGGACTGCTCGACCGACTTCAACTCACGACCGACCGCGTAGCGGGTCTGGCGCGAGCGGTGCGCGACATCGCGGCTCTGCCCGATCCCATCGGTGAAGTTCTTGGCGGAAGCAGGCTTCCGAACGGACTACACCTTACGCAGGTTCGTGTGCCGTTCGGTGTGGTCGGTTCGATCTATGAAGCGCGGCCGAATGTGACGGTCGATCTCGCGGCGATTTTGCTGAAGAGCGGGAACGTCGCCATCCTGCGAGGCGGAAGCGCAGCGGAAAATACGAACACGGTCCTCGTCGACGTGATTGGCTCTGCTCTCGAGAACTATGGCTTGCCTCGAGCGGCTGTTCAGACAATCGACGCGTTCGGACGAGAAGGCGCAAACCGGCTCATGAACGCACGTGGTTTCGTTGACGTTCTCGTTCCGCGCGGAAGTGCGTCGCTCATCAGCGCGGTGGTCAATGATTCGAGCGTTCCCGTCATCGAAACCGGGGCCGGCGTCGTCCACATTTTTCTCGATGCCAGCGCGGAACTTGAGATGGCGAGCGACATCGTTCACAACGCTAAAACGCAGCGCGTCGGCGTGTGCAACGCGCTCGAAACGTTGCTCGTCCATCGTGACGCGGCGTCGAGGCTTATTCCCGCGATCTTAAGTCGATTGGCGGATTCGGACGTGACAATCCACGCCGATGACGCGACACGAGCGATTTTTCCGCACGCCGAACCGGCGACGGCGGAGGACTGGGGACACGAATATCTCTCGCTCGACCTCGCGGTGGGGATCGTCGACTCCCTCGACGCGGCAATCGACCACATCGGTGTGCACTCGACCCATCACACCGACGCCATCATCACCAACGACATGGCGAATGCTGAAAGGTTCGTGGCTGAGGTGGACTCCGCTGTGGTGATGGTGAACGCGTCGACGCGGTTTACGGACGGCGGCGAGTTCGGTTTCGGTGCCGAAGTAGGAATCTCGACCCAGAAGCTACACGCGCGCGGGCCGATGGGACTGCGCGAATTGACGAGCACGAAGTGGATTGTGCGCGGAAACGGGCAGTGGCGCGAGTAATCTTGTCGTAACAGCTTTCTGAGGGAGAATATTGTGAACACTGTCATCCGTGCCACGGAAGAACTTGCGCCGTTGGTTTTCCCTGCAATAGTGTGGGCCGGCATTTTTGCTGCCGGGTTCATCGTTCTCGCTGTTGTTGTCCTCGCGAACCGAGACGTCGCTCACCGCAACCCGCGTCGCGGCTCGAGCGAATCCTCGCACCACTAGGCCAGCCATGACGGTCGAACGCACCCGCCGACGAATCGGCGTTATGGGTGGGACGTTCGACCCCATTCACCACGGGCACCTCGTGGCCGCGAGTGAGGTCGCAACTCATTTCGAACTGGACGAAGTGGTCTTCGTTCCTACGGGCCAACAGTCGCACAAGAAAGACGCGACGGTGGGTGAGCATCGCTACCTCATGGCGGTGATCGCGACGGCAGCGAACCCTCGCTTCACCGTGTCGAGGGTCGATATCGACAGAGACGGACCGACGTACACAATCGACACGTTGCGCGATGTCCGGAATCACTATCCAGATTGCGACCTGTACTTCATCTCGGGGGCAGACGCTATCGAACAGATCCTCGACTGGAAAGACATCGACGGCGCATGGGGTCTCGCCCACTTCGTCGCGGTAACTCGACCCGGGCACACGCTGTCGGTTTCGGGTCTTCCCGCCGACAAAGTGAGCCAACTCGAGATTCCCGCGCTCGCTATCTCGTCAACCGATTGTCGCTCGCGAGTTCGCGCGGGCGCGCCCGTGTGGTACCTCGTGCCCGACGGCGTCGTTCAGTACATTGCCAAACATGCGTTGTATCGTAGTCAGACATGACCGACAACTTCAACGCATTACCGAGCCGACGTGCACAGCGCGAGGCTCGAGAGGCGGGCGAACGGTTGTCACGCGAGTCCTCTGGCGTTCGTCAGACGGACGTTTCTGACCGCCCTGCGGACGAATTCCCATCGCGTCGGTCACGTCGGCTTCCGTCTAGTGAGCTTCCGTCTAGTGAGCTTCCGTCTAGTGAGCTTCCGTCTGGTGGGCTTCCGTCTGGTGGGCTTCCGTCTGGTGGGCTTCCGTCCAATGGGCTCCCGCACGACCACGGCCATGACGATATCGGGGATGAGTGGATTACTGCGTCGTCCACCGTGGGGCAATCGTCCCTCCCCGTCACGTCACTTCACGTCGAGCTGTTTCCGACTGGAGAAATCTCGGGACCCATCGACAACACCGGCGAGATCATCCTCACCGGTCCCATTGTCGTCGCGGCTGCGTCTCACAACAGGTCGTCGCCCATCGCCATAGACGCCAGCCCACAGGTTGGATTGCCCGGAATACCTCGACGGGCGACCGAGGCGCTCTCAATCATCGGCCGAGCGGCACCACTCAATCAGGGTCAAAAAATCCCGTCGGCCCGGCAAGGAATTTCCGCTGCATTTGCAACGTTCCTTGGCCTCTTCGTGGCGGCACTCATTGGACTCGCTTTCTTCACCGGACTCATCTAAAGGAACTCAGTGCCCGCAACCACAACCGCCATCGACCATGTCGCCATTGTCGCGGCTGCAGCAGACGCCAAGCAGGGTGAAGACATTGTCGCTCTTGATGTCAGCGGCCCCATCGGTATCGTCGATGCGTTCGTGATGGTCACTGGACGCAACGAACGAAACGTTCAAGCGATCGCTGACGAAATCGAAGATCAGATGTTAGCTAGCGGAAGTAGGACTCTTCGACGAGAAGGCCGTGACCTCGGACGATGGATCCTGCTCGATTTTGGTGACGTCGTCGCGCACGTTTTCCACGAGGAAGAGCGCATGTTCTACGGGCTCGAACGGCTGTGGCACGACTGCCCCGTGATTCCCATTGCGTTGCCTGAACGGGGAAACGTCGCCGACGATTTGTGAGACAACTCGCCCGTAGACTAATCTGAACAAGTTGCCCGAAAGGGCCTGTGGCGCAGCTGGTAGCGCACCTGCATGGCATGCAGGGGGTCAGGGGTTCGAATCCCCTCAGGTCCACGCTCAAAGAAACCATGCGCGTCCCCCAAATATTAGTATTGGCGTAATTGAACACAGCAAAGGGGTGTTAATGTCGAACTTCTCAACCGCAGAAAACGTCATGGATTTTGATGCTCTGTTCACCGCGGAAGAGCTCGGCTGGCGCGACAAGGCACGGAAATTCTCTCTCGAGCGCATCCAGCCGCAAATCGACGAAGATTTCGAAATTCAGCGCCTTCGCACCGAGCTCATCGGCGAAATGGGCGCACTCGGAATGCTCGGAATGCACATCGAGGGCTACGGTTGTGCCGGTGCGAGTGCCGTTTCCTACGGTCTCGTGTGCTATGAACTCGAAGCGGTCGACACTTCGTGGCGCACACACATTTCGGTCCTCGGCTCGCTCGCCATGGCGGCTATCGCCAAGTTCGGGTCCGAAGAACAGAAGCAGGAATACCTACCAGCGTCAGCCCGTGGCGAGTTGGCCGGGTGTTTTGGCCTCTCTGAACCCCAGGGCGGTTCCGACCCGTCCAACATGCTGACGAAGGCTGTCAAGGACGGCGACCACTGGGTCATCAGCGGCGCCAAGCGTTGGATAGGCATCGCGAACATCGCCGACTACGCCATCATCTGGGCCGACACCGAAGATGGCGTTCGCGGTTTCATCGTCCCGACCAACACCCCTGGCTTCACGGCGACGCCGATCTCTAACAAGTTGTCGATGCGAGCATCGATTCAGTGTGACATCGACCTCGAGAACGTTCGTGTTCCCGAGTCACTTCGCCTTCCGTTGGCCAAAGGACTCGGAGCGCCGTTCTCGTGCCTCAACGAGGCGCGATACGGAATTGTCTGGGGAGTCATGGGCGCCGCTCGTGCCGCCATCGACGTCGCGGTGACGTTCTCGAAAGAGCGCATCCTTTTCGGCAAGCCCCTCGCGGCGACGCAAATCACGCAGACCAAGCTCGCCGATTGCTTCCTCGAGTTTGAAAAGGGAGTGCTGCTCTCGCACCACATCGGCAAACTCAAGGATGCGGGAAAATTGACTCACGACCAGATTTCGGTCGGCAAACTTAACAACGTTCGCGAAGCGGTTGGAATCGTCTCGACGGTTCGTTCGATCCTCGGTGGAAACGGTGTCACGGCGGACTACCCAATCATGCGCCACATGATGAACCTCGAGTCGGTTCGAACCTACGAAGGCACCGACGAGGTTCACGCACTGGTGGTTGGTCGCGCCTTGACCGGCGAAGAGGCGTTCCGGTAAATCCTGGGCGCGATACCCTTGCCTTTATGGCACTCTCACACGACCCTCTCTGGCCCCGTGCGGGAGGGTGGAGTGCGCCTGACGGCGACGTAGATTTTGGAATCATCGGTGTGCCGACGTTTTCGACGTCCATCACCCCTGGTTCCACCAACCTGACGCCAGCCGCGGTCCGCGAAGTTCTTCCGCGCTACTCTGAGGCGTTTCACTCAGGCGATGACATCCTGACAGCGGCGACGCTCGTACGACATGATTTTGGCGACGTCCTTGACCCTGACGGTGACGAAGCCGGCGCGATTCGCGTGGTTGCCGAGGCCGTTTCCCGAACACGACTTCTTGTCGCTATCGGTGGCGACAACGCACTAACGGTACCCGTGGCGGTTGCCGCGTGGGGCGATCAGGTTGCCACCGCTGGGCTCATCACGGTCGATGCTCATCTTGACGTTCGCGACGGTGTGAGCAACGGCTCGCCCGTCCGCCGACTCATCGAAGATTTCGGGGTCGACCCCGCTCGCGTGGTGCAGATCGCGATCGCGGATTTTGCCAACTCGACCGACTACCTCCGTCGCGTGCGCGATTGGGGTGTGACGATAATCACTCGCGACGATGTTGCACGTCGTGGTGTCGATGCGGTGGTGCACGAAGCCTTGGCCATCGCCGGTGCCGACGGTGGACCTATTCACGTCGATCTCGACATTGACGCTTGTGACCGCTCTGTGGCGCCGGCCTGCCCTGCGTCTATCCCTGGCGGAATCAGCGCCTACGAGATGCGCCAATTTGCCCGAGGCTTCGCCCGCGACGACCGCGTTTCGACAATTGATCTCGCCGAAGTAGACGCCGGCGCCGATACCGAGGATGGGCGCACGATTCGACTCACCGCGCTGTGTGTCCTCGAAGCGCTCGCGGGACTCGCTGAGCGCTAACTCCAGACGCGCCGGACGAGGTTGACGCCCGGGCGATACGCGAGGTGGATGTGGTTCGGAGCGTCGAGTTCAACGACGTGCGCGCGCGATCCCACCGCAATGTTCCCCACAGTGCTGATGCCTAGCGATTGCGCACCGCCCACGGTAGCCGACCACAGCGCTTCTGAGGGGGTCATGCCCATCTCGCGGACCGCGATTGCGATGCAGAACGCCATCGACGTTGTGTGCGACGAACCGGGGTTGCAGTTCGTGGCCAGTGCAACGGTGACTCCCGCGTCGATAAATCGGCGAGCGTCCGGATAGGGCTGACGCGTCGAAAAGTCGGACCCTGGCAACAGTGTCAGCACAGCCCCCGACTTATTCAGAGCGTGCACGTCGACGTCGGAAACGAACGTTCCGTGGTCGATGCTCGCGACTCCGGATTCAATAGCCATCTGGACGGATGTCGACGGCCCGAGTTGCGCGGCGTGAATGTGTGTGCGCAAACCGCGATTCGCGCCCGCTTCGAGGATTCGGCGGGACTGGTCAACAGAGAACGCGCCGTCCTCGCAAAAGACATCGATTGCGGTGACAAAAGGCAAGACAGCATCGAGCATTTCGCCGCAGACGCTATCGACATAGTCGTCGGGTCGACCACTAAATTCCCCGGGGACGACGTGTGCTCCGAGGAAGGTTACGTGGTCAGTGAACTCGCGGGCGATGCGAGCTAGTCGAACTTCGTGCTCGACGGTGAGTCCGTACCCGGTCTTGATTTCGACGGTCGTCGTTCCCTGGGCGCGCAT
>JAEMRP010000014.1:6884-12765 GCA_016463265.1 Microbacteriaceae bacterium
GTAACAAGTTCCCCAATGTTGCGAAGCAGAGTGGTCATGACGTCAGGCTACTCAAATCTCCCACATTGGAACGCGAAGGCCGCGTTCGCGCGCTACTTCGGCGGCTCGTTCGTAACCAGCATCGACGTGGCGCATGACTCCGGATCCCGGATCGTTGACCAACACGCGCGACACTTTTTCGGCCGCGAGGTCGGTGCCGTCCACGACGAGCACCTGGCCACTGTGAATCGAGCGTCCGATACCGACACCACCGCCGTGGTGGAGTGACACCCAGGTCGCGCCGCTCGCGGTGTTGAGAAGTGCGTTCAACAGTGGCCAGTCAGCAATCGCATCACTGCCGTCGAGCATCGCTTCCGTTTCTCGATACGGCGACGCAACAGAACCGGAATCGAGGTGGTCGCGCCCGATGACGATGGGCGCGCTGACTTCGCCGTTCTTGACCATGTCGTTGAAACGCAAACCAGCGAGGTGGCGTTCCTTGTACCCGAGCCAGCAGATACGTGCGGGGAGTCCCTCGAAGTGGACCTTTGCACTGGCCTTGGTAATCCAGCGCTTCAAGTGTTCGTCATCGGGGAACAGCTCCAGAATCGCCTTGTCGGTAGCCGCGATGTCCGCGGGGTCGCCGGAAAGGGCGACCCATCGGAACGGGCCCTTTCCTTCGGCGAAAAGTGGGCGGATATAGGCGGGAACGAATCCGGGGAAGTCGAACGCACGGTCATAGCCCCCCAGTTCTGCCTCGCGCCGAATCGAGTTGCCGTAATCGAACACAACGGCACCTTTGTCTTGGAACTCGACCATCGCCTTGACCTGCTTGGCCATGGCGGCACGGGAACGGTCAGTGAAGCCCTCAGGGTCTTTCGCCGCGTCGCCGAGCCAGTCCGCGACGGTCTCGCCCTCGGGGAGGTACGACAGCGGGTCGTGGGCGCTCGTCTGGTCGGTCACGATATCGATCGCGACACCGCGCGCGAGCATCTCGGGGAAGACCGTTGCCGCATTGCCGACCAGTCCAACCGAGCGAGGGATGCGCTTGTCTTTTGCGTCCAGCGCGCGCTCGATGGCAACATCGATGTTGTCCGTCATCTCGTCAAGGTAACCGTGGTCTACGCGACGCTGAAGGCGTTCTGCGCTGACGTCCACGATGAGCACCACTCCGTCGTTCATGGTGACAGCGAGTGGCTGGGCGCCACCCATTCCACCGCAACCGCCGGTGAGTGTCAGCGTTCCAGCGAGCGACCCGTTGAACTTCTCGCGAGCGACCGCACCGAACGTCTCGTACGTTCCTTGAAGGATTCCCTGCGTACCAATGTAGATCCACGAACCGGCCGTCATCTGGCCGTACATCGTAAGCCCCTCGGCCTCGAGCTTGCGGAATTCGGGCCAGTTCGCCCAATCGCCGACGAGGTTCGAGTTCGCGATCAGAACGCGCGGTGCCCACTCGTGGGTTGTGAAGATGCCGACGGGCTTACCGGACTGGACAAGAAGGGTCTCGTTGGACTCGAGCGTGTCGAGCGCGTGAACGATAGCATCGAACGCTTGCCAGTTGCGCGCGGCACGACCCGTTCCGCCGTAGACCACGAGGTCGTCGGGGCGCTCGGCGACGTCAGGGTCCAGATTGTTCATGAGCATCCGCTTGGCGGCCTCGGTCGACCAGTGCTTGGTCGAGATGGTGCTGCCGCGCGCCGCGCGCACGATTCGTGGTTCGTGTCCGGGAACCGAACCGCCTACGGGGATGATGGCCATCTGTGTGTCCTTTAGTCGAGTGTGCCGGTGGTCTTTTCCGCTGTCGCAAGAATCTGTCCCGATTGGACCAATGCGACGACGGCATCAATTTCAGGAGAGAGGAATCGGTCGGGGCCAGGGCCTCCGGATGCCGCGTTGACAAGGTCGATGACGGGTCCGGTCGCCGCGGAGGCTGGGACGCCACGCAACGCAGCACCTCTAGATGCGGTGAGGATTTCGATCGCAAGAACTCGCGAGAGACCGTCGATTGCACGACCGAGCTTGCGGCCGGCCGCCCAGCCCATCGAGACGTGATCTTCTTGCATCGCGGATGACGGAATCGAGTCGACCGAGGCGGGCACCGCCAAGCGCTTCATTTCACTGACGATTCCGGCAGCTGTGTATTGCGCAATCATTAGTCCGCTATCAACGCCCGCTTCGTGCGCGAGGAACGGGGGAAGCCCATGGCTTCGCGTTTTGTCGAGGAAGCGGTCCGTTCGACGTTCGCTCATCGACGCAACGTCAGCGATGGCGATGGCGAGGAAATCGAGGACGTATCCGACGGGTGCACCGTGGAAGTTTCCGTTCGATTCGACGCGGTAGTCGAGTGTGACGACCGGGTTGTCAATCGCGGACGCCAATTCCTGATTGGCGACGCGCTCGGCGTGATCAACCGTGTCGCGGGCAGCGCCGTGAACCTGTGGGGCGCATCGAATTGAATAAGCGTCTTGAACGCGGGTGTCCTCGGGTCCAGCGTGGCTGGCGACAAGCGGGCTTCCGTCAAGCAGCGCACGGATGTTACTGGCCGCCGCTCGTTGGCCAGGGTGCGGGCGCAGTGTCATCAGGTCATCGGCGAATACCTTGTCGGTCGCGAGCAGCCCCTCGACCGAGATCGACAGTGCGATGTCGGCGACACGCAGCAGGTGACGAATGTCTTCGATTGCCAAGACGAGCATCGCGGTCATGCCGTCGGTCCCGTTAATGAGAGCGAGGCCTTCTTTCTCTCGAAGTTCGACGGGGGTGATTCCGGCGGCCGCGAGTGCGTCGGCGGAATCGAGGGCGTCACCGGCGCGATTTCGAACGCGCCCTTCGCCCATGAGAACAAGCGCGCAGTGAGCGAGCGGAGCAAGGTCACCAGAACATCCGAGCGACCCGTATTCGTAGACGATCGGAGTGAGTCCGGCGTTCAGCACGGCGGCATACGCTTCGACCACGACCGAGCGAACTCCGGTTCGGCCGGTCATGAGCGTCGACAGTCGTTGCGCCATCAACCCGCGAATGACTTCGGTTTCGATTTCGGGTCCGGTCCCGGCGGCGTGCGAACGAATGAGCGAACGCTGCAGTTGCGCCCGCTGGTCCGCCGGGATAAACGTGGTGGCGAGTGCGCCGAACCCGGTCGAAATTCCGTAGTGCGGGTCCGGGTCGTTCGCCAGCGCTTCGATTGCGGTGCGGGTTGCGGCAACGGCGTCGACGGCAGCGGTATCGAGTTCGACGGTGTCGCCGTGGCGCGCAACGCGAATGAGCTCGTTGTCGGTGAGCGGACCGGTTCCCATGATGACGACCATGTCTCGATTACACACCCTGGGAGCCCCGCTGTCATCGGTTCGAGGCGCTATTCTGTCTGGTATGCCAGACAAAGTTCAAGTGCCTGCGGCGGATGGCGCGCTGCGCATCCTCAGCTTTCTCGCTCGTCAGCGCGGAAGCGTCCCTGCCGCGACCGTCGCGACCGCACTCGAATTACCGAGGTCGACGACGTACCACCTGCTCACCACGCTTCTCGATCACGGGTATGTCGTCAACGGCGATCGGCGCTGGGCGCTCGGAGTTGCGACGCACGACCTCGGGACAGGCTATTTGCGGCAACAGCCACTCGCGCTGGTCGGCCGCAACCTGATCACACGGCTGGCCGACTCCGTCGGAGAGAACGCGCACCTCGCGGTCTTGCACGGTCGTGACGTTGTGTACGTCGTCGAGGGACGCGCCCCCGAGCGCCCCTCGTTGATTACCGACGTTGGCGTCCGACTTCCCGCGCACCTCACGGCGAGTGGTCGGTCGATGCTCGCGGCAATGTCACGCGAACAGGTGCTCGCGCTATACCCGAACGACGACTCGTTGACCAGGCGAGGTGACGCCGCACTGACCCGGCGTGAACTTCGCGAAGTGTTGCGAATGGCACGCGAACGCGGCTTCGCGACCGAGCACGGTGAAATTACCGCCGGTTTTGAATCGGTGGCCGTCCCTGTTCTCGATCGCGTCGGTTGGCCACTCGCGGCAATCGCGTTGACGTTCCCCGAAGGAACCGTCGGCGTCGAACGACTCGCCCGCGAGGCACACGCGACCGCCGTCGAGATCTCGCGTCGACTTCGCGTCTAGTCGCGGTGATGGAAAGATAAGAGTATGGATTCCTTCTCGCGTCACGAAGACTACGGCCAGGCCTCATTACGTGAGACCGACATGGTTGACGACCCGCTCGCCCAACTCGCGACGTGGCTTGTCGACGCCGAACAGGCCGAGATCTACGAACCCAACGCGTTCGTTCTCGGAACAATCGATTCCGGGGGGCGACCGACCGCTCGAACGGTGCTGCTCAAAGGGCTCGACTCTGGTTTGTTGTTCGCGACCAACTATTTGTCGCGAAAGGGCGACGCAATCGGCGGTGGGTCGGATGTCACCGCCGTCTTCGGCTGGTATTCGATGTACCGTCAGGTCATTATCGAAGGGCACGCTGAACGCGTCTCGGTGACGGAATCGGATGATTATTTCGATTCACGACCGCGCGGTTCTCAGCTCGCCGCGTGGGCGAGTGAACAATCCCGTCCCATCGAGTCGCGTGATGCGCTCGACCAGCAGTACCAGGACACCGACCAGCGATTCGCGAACGACGATGTCGTGCCGCGACCCGAACACTGGGGCGGCTATCGCATCGTCCCCACCCGCATGGAATTCTGGAAGGGCCGCTCGAACCGCATGCACGACCGCATCGCGTTTGAGCGCGTCGGCAACGACTGGAACGTCACGCGGTTGCAGCCCTAGGGAATAAGTTCACCGCGACACAACTGGGAACAGGTATGACGACAAACATCGACGACATCACATTCGGACTCGACACCTTCGGCGACATGACGCACAAGGACGACGGAACCCCCGAAACCGCGGGACAGGTCCTGCGGAACCTCGTCAAACAAGCCGTCTTTGCCGATGCTTTGGGGATTCACGCGATCCACATCGGCGAACACCACCGCGACGACTTCGCAGTGAGTGCCCCGGACACGGTGCTCGCGGGAATCGCAACGCGCACGTCGTCCATCATCCTGGGGACGGGAGTCACCGTCCTGTCGAGCGAGGACCCGGTCCGGGTTTACCAGCGCTTCGCCATCATTGATGCACTGTCGAACGGGCGCGCCGAGATCACCGCGGGGCGAGGTTCGTTCACGGAATCGTTCCCCCTGTTCGGATTCAACCTCAACGACTACCACGCACTGTTCGAAGAGAAACTCGAACTGCTTGTGCAACTTCTCGACGAAAAGCCGGTGACCTGGTCGGGAACTATCCGATCGTCTTTGACGAACCAAGAGGTCTATCCAAAGACGGAAAAGGGCCGAATCGGATTGCGCGTCGGGGTCGGCGGCAGCCCAGAGTCCGTCGTGCGTGCCGCGCGTCTGGGAATCCCTCTGGCGCTGGCGATTATCGGAGGTGACCCGGCACGATTCGCGCCGTTCTCGAGGTTGTACCGTGACCAATTGCAGTCATTCGGTCGGGACGACTTGCCCATCGCAATCCACTCACCGGGGCACATTGCAGAGACCGACGAACAGGCCGTCGAAGAATTGTGGCCGCACTACGTTGCGTCGTTTGGTCGCATCGGCCGCGAACGCGGGTGGGGGCCCATCACGAAAGAACACTTCATGAGCGAGGTCACCCACGGCTCGGTTTACGCCGGGTCGCCCGAGACGGTTGCAAAGAAAATCGCACACGCGCTTTCCTCTGTCGGCGCCCAGCAGTTCGACCTCAAGTATTCGAACGGACCGATGCCGCACTCGCAGCTCATGTCATCGATCGAGTTGTACGGCACCAGAGTTATGCCTCTTGTCCGCGAGATGCTCGCGGGAGTTCCAGCGCGTTAGCGGTGGCGCAGGGTTCCACCGAGTAGCCCGGCGTCAAA
>JAEMRP010000133.1 GCA_016463265.1 Microbacteriaceae bacterium
GTCGCCGCAGCCCAGGTAATCGATGCTGCCGAACGTTCGGCCGACAGCGGCGAGTGGGTTCACCTCGAGCCGGTTGCGGGCGTCACCGCCGCGATTCGATAAGAGCCGACATGTCGGTCGTTGTCGCTCTCGGTCCCGTTGATCGACCCATCGTCGACAAACACCTTGGAGTTGACCACGTCCTCGTATCGGACCCATCGGCCGCCGACTTGGCTGTTGCGGAAGGCGCGATTGTTCGCGGCAACGTGACCGTTGACCGCGCGCTGTTTGACTCGATGCCGCACCTTCGCGTGTTAGCGAGAACCGGTGTTGGTACCGAACTGGTCGACCTTGATGTCGCGCGCGAACGCTCGATTCCCGTTGTCATCACCCCGGGTAGCAACACGAACGCAGTCGCCGAGGGCGCACTCGCCATGATGTTGCACCTGACCAAGAATCTCGCGGCACTCACCGAACTCGTGCACGACGGGCGTTGGAACGAACGCGACAACATCCCGCTCGGAGACATCGACGGGTCAACCGTCGGCATCGTCGGGTGGGGTCGAATCGGGCAACGACTCGGTGCTCTTGCGGGCGCGTTGGGGGCACGGGTCCGAGCCTTCGACCCCGCCGCACCGATTCCCGCTGGAATCAAATGTGACTCGCTCGCCGAACTCCTCGCCGACAGCGACTTTGTTTCTTTGCACGCACCGCTCATCGAATCAACGCGCCACCTGATCAACGACGAGTCCCTCGCGGGCATCAAACCGGGCGCAGTTCTCATCAATTGCGGGCGAGGTCCACTCATCGACATCGACGCGGTTTACCGCGCCCTCCAGTCCGGGAAATTGGCCGGAGTCGGCCTCGACGTGTTCGACGAGGAGCCGCCCGCGAGTCACCCGATGATGAGCGACCCGCGCGTGGTGATGACGCCTCACGTGATGGGACTTACTCGAAAGGCCGCGGCACAAACGTATGCCGACGCGGCCGATGGCATCCGCGCGGTGCTCGAGGGCAACACCCCAATCGCAACCGCATCATGACCCGCTAGTCGAGGCTCGCGAGAAGTCGGTTGGTCGAAATCATGGCACCGCCGAGAACAGCTGGGACGCCGCCGCCGGGGTGAACCGACGCTCCAACGCGCCAGAGCCACGGTCGGCGCTTCGAGGAATATCCCGGTTTGTGGAAGGGACCGCTCTGCCACCACGGGTGACCCTCGCCGTAGAGCGCACCGCCAACGGCTCCGAATCCGGCGAAGTACTCGGGGTGGAAGACGGTGTGGTCAGTGATTATTGTCGACAGTTCGCGCGGCAGCCCCATCACGCTCGTGATTCGAGTCATCTCGCGTTGAACGAACTCGTGGTTGACCGCGTATCGCTTGCCGTCCGGTGGTGCGGTGAGCAAGATGGCGGCGGTCGGACGGTCATTCGGATAGATGTGCCCGGCTCGGTAATAGTTGAGGAACGCCATCGTCTGTTTCGGCAGCGTCTTCGTTCGAATGCTCTCGTACAGGTCGGCGGGATCGTCCGGCATGATCACCGAGTGCGTGACGATGTCGGGCGGTAACTCCTCGTCGAGCACAGCGAACACGGCGATGCCCGAGCACGACAGCGCCTTCGGTGCTCGGACGCGTTGTCCCAACAACCGTTCAAGAATCCCTGCATCGAGGCCGCTGACGACGACATCCGCGTCGTATTCCGCTGACTCCGTGACGACCTTCCCGCGCGACACGGAGACAACGGCTTCACCGAGTCGAATCGTCGCCCCCGATTCCGTTGCAAGCGTGGCGATGGTGCGCGGGATTTCGTTCACTCCGCCGGTCGGCACCCAGACGCCGTCCGTCGACATGACGGCGGGCATGGTCGCGAACAGCGCCAGCGTCTTGGCCGGGGATACTCCCGCGTTGAGCGTGTGAATCGAGATGACTTCCCGCAGGTTTTCGGGCATCCAGTCGAGACCCTCGAGGTATCGGTCGGTATTGAGTCGTGTGCCATAGTGGCTGAAGAGCGCTCCGGCTGCCGGGTAAATTGCGGGGTCCCACGGGTCGTTCGTCAGCATCGTGGTGATGTGACGCCCGAGTGGACCGTGTTCCGCCTCGAATCGGTCCCACGGCTCACGCCAGGCGTGCCCCGACTCGACGGGCAGGTTGGCGACATCGCCACGGAAGTAATATCGGCCAACTTCGGGAAGGCGTTCGAGAGTGAGCGGCGCAATTTGGCGGGCGGTTGGCGCACCGGTCGAACCGAGTTCGTCGAAACGGTCGAAGAATTTTTCGAGCGCCGCCGGAAAGGTGATCAACGAGGGCCCGGTGTCTATTCGCTGGCCAGCAACATCAATGCGGCGACTCTTGCCGCCGATCCAATCGTTCTTGTCGATGACCGTGACGTCGTGACCTGCGCGCGCGAGGAGTGCGGCCGAGGACAGTCCACCGAGTCCCGCCCCGATGACGATAACGCGGCGAGGGGTCACGGGTACAGCCCGAGCGTGATGCCCGTCACCAATTGAACGCCGGCGACGGCTCCCGCGACATACGGGAACGCAACCGAGAACTTGTACAAGCGTTTCGCCTCGGCACTGGTGGGCGTTCGCCAGTTTGCGACGAGGAGCCAGCCCGAAATGACACCCGAGACGATTGCCACCGGCGGGTTCACCATCGCGAACGCGACGGTCGAGACGATCCACCACGAACCCGACCACACCAGTGAACCCTTGACGCCGAACTTCACCGCGGTTGTCACGATTCCCGCCGCCGCGTCTTCGTCGATGTCCTGAATGGCGTCATAGACGTGCTTGGCCATACTCCAGGCCATGAGCCCGATTACTGCCGGCCACATCGGCTCGACCCCAAGCGCCAAGGGCACAAACGCGAGTGGGAACGCATAATCGGCGTTGCTGACCGAGTCCCACACAGGTCGTGCTTTGAACCTCAGCGGCGTCGACGAATACTGCCAGAACGAAAACGAATAGGCCAGCATCCACAGGAACGCAGCTAGCGGCACGGTGAACGCGAAATACAGAAGGAAGGGGACGTTGAGGAGGATGACTCCCCAGTTGATCATCCGGACTTCGGAGGGCTTGATTTTGGCCCCGCCAAATCCCCCCTTACGGTCGTTCTCGGCGTCGGTGTCTTGGTCGTAAATGTCGTTGATTCCATAAATCAACAGGTTGAACGGAAGAGTCACCCAGATGAGGATCGGCAGGATGTCCCAGGTCCAGAGGA
>JAEMRP010000134.1 GCA_016463265.1 Microbacteriaceae bacterium
AGTTCACGCCGCTTGTTGAGCAAATACTGGATAGCCGGATCATCCGGACCCGGGTGATAGTACGGAGGTCGGTACGGGTCCGCTTTCAGCTGCGCGTCCGAGATCGGAATGCGCAGGTCATCACGGAACGACTTGAGCACATCGAATGACAGTTTCTTCATCTGGTGAACGGCGTTTCGGCCTTCGAAGGACTTTCCGAGACCGTAGCCCTTGACCGTCTTCGCGAGAATCACGGTCGGCTTGCCCTTGTGGGACAGGGCTTCGGCGTAAGCCGCATACAACTTTCGGTAGTCGTGTCCGCCGCGCTTGAGCGACCAAATTTCGTCGTCCGTCCAATCGGCGACCATTGCCGCCGTGCGGGGATCGCGACCGAAAAAGTTTTCGCGAATAAACGCGCCGGATTCAGCCTTGTACGTTTGGAAGTCCCCGTCGGGGGTGGCATTCATGAGGTCGCGAAGGGCTCCATCGGTGTCGTTGAGAAGGAGAGAATCCCATTCGCGTCCCCACACCACCTTAATGACATTCCAGCCGGCGCCGCGGAAGAACGATTCTAATTCTTGGATGATTTTTCCATTACCCCGCACAGGGCCGTCGAGTCGCTGCAGGTTACAGTTCACGACGAACGTGAGATTGTCGAGGCCGTCATTCGCCGCGAGCTGGAGTGCCCCACGAGATTCGACCTCGTCCATTTCGCCGTCGCCGAGAAACGCCCACACATGCTGATCGGAACAATCCTTGATTCCTCGATTTGTCATGTACTTGTTGAACTGCGCCTGATAGATAGCGTTGATTGGACCGAGACCCATTGACACTGTCGGGAACTGCCAAAAGTTCGGCATTAGACGGGGGTGGGGGTAAGACGACAAGCCGCCGGTGAGATGAGACTTTTCCTGACGGAATCCGTCCAGTTGGTCCTCGGTCAAACGCCCTTCAAGGAACGCACGGGCGTACATTCCGGGAGCAGCATGGCCCTGGTAAAAAATCTGGTCACCGCCGCCAGGGTGATCTGGTCCGCGGAAAAAGTGGTTGTGCCCAACCTCATAAAGCGAAGCGCTCGAAGCGTAAGTCCCGATATGTCCACCGACTCCGACACCGGGACGCTGGGCTCGATGCACCATGACTGCGGAGTTCCATCGGATCCACGCTCGGTACTGACGCTCAATATCCTCGTCGCCCGGGAACGCAACCTCGTTCTCGGGAGCAATCGTGTTCAGGTAATCCGTCGTTGGAACCATGGGAACACCAAGATGCAATTCTTTTGAACGCTTCAAGAGCGCAAGCATCAATTCGCGACCGCGTTCATGTCCCTGCGCCGAAACGACGTCGTTGAGAGACTCTTGCCATTCGGCTGTCTCGTCCGGGTTGCTGTCCAACGCAGACGACGAATAGGGGTCTTGGTCGTTCACGGTCATAGAGTAAGTCTTCCGATCAAGGGTGGCGAGGAAGTGGCGCTGTCAGGGTTACGATAGCGACCACCTAATCCTAGACGGCTGCGCGCTTCTCGTCGATATTCCCCTAGGATTGCATAGTTAGGGCCTGTAGCTCAGTTGGTTAGAGCGCCACGCTTACACCGTGGATGCCGGGAGTTCGAGTCTCTCCGGGCTCACCTTGGTTAATGTCGCTAAACATCGATGACGTGAACGAGGGTGTCGATGAACCCCTCGAAGGTGGTCGAATTCTTTATTACTTCCGTCATGCGGGCTCGATCTGAGAAGACGTCGACGAATTGCTCGAACACCTCTTGAAATTCTTCGCGCCCGCTCGCCGCGAACGCAATGAACGCAACAATATTGACGCGCTGGTCGCCCCACGGCGTGGCCACCTCGTTAACAGCCAGTGCAATGGTCGGCCGCTCTGCGGTCATGGACATCGCATGCGGAACCGCGAGCCCGTCGACAAAAACTGTCGACGACATGCGCTCGCGTTCGACGGCACTCTCGATGTACCCGTCATCGACGATGCCGTGTGATTTCAGCGCCTCGCCAAGGGTGCGGATTGCCGACTCCGGACCGTCAAACTCGACGTTACGAAAAAAGGTATCCGCGCGGAAGTATTCGAGTAGACGCTCGCGAATGAGGTCTCGGCGACGACCGCGGCGCGCTCGAGACGTCACACGACGAACCGCATCGATGTCGGATTCGGACAGGAAAGGTTGTACCTGCACGATCGTGTCTAGTTCGAACGGGAGCGGAATGGTCGTGATGACGATGTCGGTTGTGATGTCACTCGCGCGCACATCCGTCCGCGTGATGACGGATTCGATGGTGATTTCGGCTCCCAGAATTTTCTCGATACTTTCCCGCATCACGATGTGGAGGTCGTAATACGAGGGACTGACGATTGTTGCCGAAACCCGATTCTTCGCCTGTGCCTGTCGTTCGAGATGGCTGCCGATGTGCAGCGCTATGTACGAGATCTCATCTTCGTCAATCGTGATCTCGCGTTCCTTCTGAATTGTCGCCGCGATGAACACCGCGATATCCCACACGAGGGGGTAGGACGACTTGATAGATTTCTGCAGTGGGTTTCGAGACAGTGAATCGAATTTAGCGCGGGTGACGAGGTGCCCAATGTGTAATGCGAGGCGCTCGATGAGGTCACTGTTTCGAAGATCGATTAGATATTCGTCGTACACGAGTTCAATCGCGCGAGCGGTCAGCCCTACATCTTCGCTATCGACCGCTGCCGCACCAGCCGGTCCTCCAGAGCCTGGGGTGATTATCCTGGTTGCAAGTTGCCGAGCGAGGTACCACTCTTCGCGTGCGCCGAGTTCGATCGCAAAGTGCCGTTTGGCCAACTCGCGCACGATTCCCGCAACGAAAGTGGTGTCGGCGTCGAATTCGATTTCGAAGTCGGGGAGAGTCAAACCATTCCGGACACGATCGACAGCAATCGCGAGGTGCAGGAGTACCGAATCGATTCCGTACTCGTTAATGAAGTAGTGGTGGTAGTCGAGTCGTTCAATGAGGTCCGTTTTGAATTCGACGAGGGTCGGTATCTCAAACCGCAGTGCGATCGTGTCGAGACTGAGCAACCCCGAGCTCGTCGTGTCGTGTATCAGAGTTGAGAGCAACCGGCGAAGTTGCGATTCATCGCCCCGGAGAGTCAGGACGTTGTCAACTCTGTCAATCGCAACTCCCGAATCCACCGCGCTCCGGCGAATGCGTTTGATATCCGATTCGATCGTCGC
>JAEMRP010000135.1 GCA_016463265.1 Microbacteriaceae bacterium
ACATGGGGATCGAGGTTCCGACGATGACACCCATCGTTCCGATGACACCCACGACGCCACCGCGAGCACCGTAGACGAGACGTCCACCAGTGTTTGCAATGAGCAACGGGAGCATGTAAACGATCATGGGACCGACCATCGCGAGGAAGTTAAGTCCACCCTCTTCGACGGGGGCACCAAGGCTAGGGACCCAGCCGGTGGGGATGAAGAAGGCCGTGATGAGGCCCCAGGCAATAAATGCCGCGATATTGGGCATAACCATGCCCGAGAGGAAGGATCCGAACTTCTGGATCCCTACTCGTGCTGATGACGATGTCGTCATTGACTCGCTCCTTTTCTATTTTTGTATGTGTTACTGGGTGAGCACAGCAGACGCCGCAATTCTGGCATCAGCTGCACTTCTCGTCGAGAGAACTCTCTCGGCAAGTTCGCGCGCTTCGGGAAGCGTGAAGCGCGAAATTTCTGCTCGTACGTCGGCGAGGGCCGTGGGTGACATCGACAAAGACGTGACACCGAGTCCGACGAGGACGACAGCAAGTAACGGGTCAGCGGCCGCTTCTCCGCAGATTCCTACCGGTTTCTTCGTCAGTTCCCCTGCGAGACCAACTTCGCGGATGAGGCGAAGTACCGCGGGATTCCACGCGTCTTGCAGGTTTGCGACGGTGCCCAAGAGGCGGTCCGCCGCAAACGTGTATTGCGTGAGGTCGTTTGTGCCGATAGAAACGAAGTCTGCAATCTCGAGAATGTGGTTCGCGAGAAGTGCGCTGGACGGGACCTCGATCATGACACCGGCTTTGCGGATTCCGAGCTCTCGGCAGATTCCCACGAATGCTTCGGTTTCTTCGACGGTGGAAATCATCGGCGCCATAACCCACACATCGGCAAGCGTCGTCGCGGTGGCCTGAGCGATTGCCGTCAATTGACCGCGGAGAATTTCCTCGTGAGCGAACAAGGCACGAATCCCTCGGCGACCGAGAGCCGGGTTCTCTTCGCCCTCGTCGGTCAAGAAGGACAAAGGTTTGTCTGCGCCAGCGTCGAGAACCCGAACGACAACCTTTTGGCCTGGGAACTTTTCAAACACCGCCGAATACTCGGCTCGTTGCGCCTCAACAGTGGGGGCAGTGTCATTGTCAAGGAAAAGGAATTCGGTGCGGAACAACCCGACACCCTCGGCGTGAGATTCTACCGCCGCAGTGGCAGACTTCGAGGAACCAACGTTCGCCAGTAACTGAACCTCATGGCCATCCGCCATTCGACCCGGTCCCGATGCGCCGTCCCGGGCTACTTGTCGAGATTGCGCCTCGACGAGGGCGGCGGCGATGCGAGCGGCGTCGGGGTGGAGAACGATTTCTCCCTTCCCAGCATCAACGATGACAATGTCGCCATCCACAAGAACGTTCGCCAATGCAGCCCCGACGATTGCGGGAAGTCCCTTTTCACGCGCCAAAATCGCGGTGTGAGAGGTCGGACCGCCGTCGGTCGTGACGAGCGCGCGAACGATATCGAAGTCAAGCAAAGCTGTGTCAGCGGGGGCGAGATCCCGCGCAACAAGGATGAACGGGGTCGTCGATTGCGGGACACCGGGGGTGGAAACACCCATGATTCGCGCGATAACCCGGTTTGCCACGTCAGAGAGATCTCCTGCGCGTTCGGCCATGTAGCCACCCGCCGCTTCCAGAATCGAGGCAAAACCAGCAAAAGAGTCAAACACGGCTCGTTCCGCGGTGGACCCCTGGTCGATCCGGTCCTTCACATTGGCGAGCAACACGGCGTCATCGGCCATGAGAGCCAGAGCATCTAAAACTTCCTTTGCAAGGCCGCCCGCCTGAAGGCCACGCGCTCGAAGGTCTAATGCGGTCTCACCGAGCGCACGCGTCGCACGGTCGAGTTCCTCACCGGTCGCTTTGCTGCTTTTCGCTTGGGCAGGTTCGGGAAGCGGGTCCGGCATTCGTCGAACATCGCCGACCACGAGCCCTCGGCCAACGCCGATGCCCGTGATGGTTGTTTCTTTGTTCGTCATTCGGCGTCGTGATTCGTTTCGAGAAAAGTCACCAGTGAATCCAAGACCGAATCGACATGCTCTCCGTCGGCAGTGAGAGTGACAACATCACCCTGATTAATTGCCAACGAAATGACACCAAGAATGCTGCCCGCCGGGGCCTCGCGGCCATCCTTTTCAATAGTCACGTCAAGGCCGGAATCGTTTACCGCTTGAACGAACATGGCGGCCGGACGAGCGTGAAGCCCGTGAATGGAGGCGATCGTTGCGCGCCGAGTGGCCATTAGATGGTTCCCTCCACCAGTGCGGGCTTGGAGATCGTGTCCGTGCGTCCTGAATCTTTGCCCAGAGCATTGATGATTGCGGACAACGCCTCTTCGGCGCCGAACCCTCCGCGAACGGTGTCCGGAAGGACGAGGTGACGAATTTTCTTTGACGACAATGACTCCAGCACCTCTGGCGTCGCGACATGCGAGGTAACCGCAACGATTGCGGACGAGTCAGCGGGAATTAAGTCAACCGGCGATGGCGTGAAAATCCACGAGATCCCCGCGGCCGAGGCGAGGTCGGACAATCGACGAGCAAGGAAAGTGCTGGACGCTCCTGCCGCGCACACGACCAAGACTTGCGACACCGCCACCTCCTCATTGAATGTCCCTACTGTTTCAGCAATTCGTCGCCCAATGGTGAAATTTGGTCGTAGGCATGCTTCCGCCAGGGCGGAAGCACATTCACGTAGTTGGGTATCGTTGAATCACCATGTCGGACAAATATCTCGCTCTCTTGGAATTGTTGCGGTCGACCGATGATTCGCTCACCGCTACTTTTCTGGCCGAGAACATGGGGGTGTCGACTCGGAGCGTGCGTTCCTACGTCGCTGCGGCGAAGTCGGCCGCCCACCCCTTTGACATCATCAGTGCGACAAGCAACGGCTATCGACTCAATCGTGATGCCTATTTCACCTACCGCTCCGCCCTCGAGGAGAAGCCGGAATCGTTCCCCTCTACTCCACGGGAACGCGAGCACCATATCGTCCACCGGCTCGCCTCGAGTAGCTCGGGCCTTTCGATTGACGACCTGTCGGGCTCACTGCACGTCTCCGCCGCGACGATCGAATCGGATATCAAACGCATTCGCCGGAGCGCGGTGGATTCGGGAG